>DATNRC010000604.1:0-8093 GCA_036703705.1 Candidatus Obscuribacterales bacterium | reverse complement strand
GCTCTGGCACCCGCCGCAACCCACACGTGAGGATTGCACGTCACACTTGAAGGTCTCAAGAGCCGTGAAGCCGTCGCCTGTGATTCTGGGGCTGCCGTCCGTTTCTCCATACTGGCCGTAGGCTTTTTTGAAGGTTTCGATCATGGCAATGCATTCAGGCCTTTGGACTGCCGGGTCGTCGTCGTAGTAATGCCATTTGCACATGCAATTGGTTTTTTTGGTTATGGTTTTGAGATCGGCCTCGATAACCGGACGGCCATCAGCGTGGAAGATTTGATAGATGCCATTGCCGATTATCCCCAGTGAAACATCCCGCGCCCACTCATATGTGGAGGGGAAACCGAGGGATATTGGTTGTCCATTCGCGTCTAACTCCACATTGCCATTTGCATCTTTCTTGAGATTGTCTTCATCCCATATTTTTTTGAAGGTTGGATTAGTGTTGTATGTGTACCAGAAGTTAATCAGGTTGGAATTTCCATTGGGCGCAAATTCCATATTGCTTTCCATGAACTTGGTCTCTGTAAAATCCATTGCTCCATTGTTGTTTTGATCGAAACTGAATCCTTTGGCGTCTTCGAGGTTGGGTACTCCAGGAACCTCAAAGAAGTCTGAGCCACCCGTGCCGGTTAGCACGACGCCATATTGCGCGAGCTTGTGGCAGAAGATATCGTTTCCCTCAAGCCCCATCGGCCCTTTGGGACCGCGAGCAGATTGGCCGTTACGCACCATGATGTAACCATACTGCATCGTCAGCGGATAGCTCTTGCTCAAGCATCCTACGATCGCCGCTGCAATCGCTGTCGCCATGGCTTTCGATTTTTGTTCTTTGC
Organism: Candidatus Obscuribacterales bacterium; assembly: GCA_036703705.1. GTDB lineage: Bacteria > Cyanobacteriota > Vampirovibrionia > Obscuribacterales > Obscuribacteraceae > DATNRC01. The sequence goes on along the minus strand of DATNRC010000604.1, from coordinate 7,260 downwards.
TTTGCGATGTGGCGCTGAAGCTGTTTGGCGGCAGGGTGTCATCCGGATATCCGGATTGAGTGACGAATGAGTCGGAGCGCTTGTCCTTGAATTCGCCATAGCTGACCAGGTGCGGCCGATCTTCCGGACACATGGTGACACCACAGAAGGTGAGCTGTTGACCAGCCAGGTTGACAGTGAATGGTGAATATCCAGCCATGTAGTTGCCGTTCTTAGGAACAAGACTGGCAGAACCTGTAGCTTCGAGTACTGAGGGCTCGATTACGAGGTTCGTCGAGCCGCCTCTTTTCATGTAAGACACCGCATAATCACGCAGTGACACGCCGTTGTTGCCGAGCATCTTCAAATTGTTCGCTCGCGCAAATTCCTCGAAGGCTGCGCCCATCACCTCAGGATCTTCGAGATTTCTTCTGAAATACGCAGACACTTCATTGAGCGCATTCCATACTTTTCTGGCGTTTTGCGCGCTTTGTGAAGTTCCTTCCGTCCGGGCATTAAGTGCCACCATAACTGCATGTCCGACCAGGCGGTTGTAGTTCAACAGATGGACGGTAGTCCCAGGGTCGCCATAAACAGCAAAATTTGTCGCCACGTCAGGATTGGAAAACGACATCAGATCTTTGCTGGGTGTCTTCAGGGCTTGTTTAGCGACATTCAGTGCACCGGAATCCGTGGCGTTGGCGAGTTCGCGTCCGCCGCCTATGATCTGCATGAAGAAAAACAGTCCAAAACCAAGGACGGCTATGACGAGGGCGCAAACACCGACCAACCCAAGTGTCGCTCCTCGACGGCGGCGATAAAGAAACGAAGATGACTTCATCCGAGATTCCGGCATATTAATTGGCGTTAATATTGATCATGCCATGCCATATATAGGCTGTCAATGAACAATTGCACGTCGTTGAGTCTGTGCAAACCCTTGTTAGTTGGTGCGAACAGTCCAGGCTGGAGTGTTGAGCATTTTCCAGGCCTCAAATTTTTTCGAGTGTCTTGGACGGCATTGCCACATGCTCTTTGTGCAAGGGAATACGAAACCAAAACTTGCTTCCCTTGTTTAACTCGCTTTCTACGCCGATTTCACCGCCGTGAGCAACAACGATGGCTTTGCAAATTGCCAGCCCCAGCCCGCTCCCACCCTTTTCTCGTGCGTCTTGAAGTTCGACTTGCTGAAAACGATCGAAAATTTTGTCCTTAAACTCCGGACTAATGCCACGCCCCTGATCGATGACCTGAAACTCCGCGCAGTCTTCGTGATTGACAATCTTCACATCGATGAAATGTGTTGCTTCTGTGAATTTGATGGCGTTGGACAGCAAGTTGACGAGCACCTGCACGAGCTGTTCTTCATCAGCCATCACGGTGGTGTGGAATTCTTCATAGCGAAGCTCGATATTCTTGCGCTCAGCGAGCGATTGGACTGAGTTTATCGATCGCGCAACTATCTCATCAGCATCGATGGGTTTGGTGCTTATTTCCATCTTGCCGGCTTCCATCTTTTCGATGTCGAGAAGGTTATTGATAAGGTTGATCAGCCGCGAGACATCTGCCTCTGAAAATTTTGCCTTGCGCCGGAGCTCATCCAGTTTGCTGTCAAAAAATCCTTCAGACACCATCTCCAGGTAAATCTGCACGGACGAAAGAGGCGTGCGCAAATCGTGACTGATCATGGCGACGAAATCACGCTTCAGTTGCTCGACTTTCTTGCGCTCGGTAACATCACGTGCTACACAAAACAGCGCTTCGTCCCTGTCCGACCAGCACCCAGACCACGACAAATCGACGGCCGTTCCATCGGGCCTCATGAGGCGATTCTCCATAGTGAATGGTTGCTTGCTTGCCATGGCTGCATTGATGCTCTCGAGCGTCGACTCTTTCTCTGCTTCGCTAACGAGAGTGATGCAACGCTGTCCGATCAACTCTTCAGGCGCGTATCCCCAGACAGTTTTTGATGCCGGACTGACTTCAAGGAATTTACCCTCTTCTGTAATCGTGCAGATTACGTCGACTGCATTTTCAATCATCGCCCGCTCTTTGCGAGCGGCTTCTGCAAGTTCGGCCGCCATGCGGTGAAAGACACGATCCATCTCCGCGATTTCGTCGTCACCGTTCAATTGCGCGTTAAGCGGCCTTCCGGTCGCCAGTCTGAGGCTGTTGTCCGTCATCACTTTCAGTCGATTTGTGATGCCGCGTGAGAAGAAAAGCACGGTGGCGGCTGCGAGAATGACGTTGAGGAGGATGCCTAAAAAGACCCACTGTCTTAACTGCTCGGAAGATTGACTGTTTCTGAGGGCAGAATTCTGATCGACTTTGACTTCATCTTCAATCAGTTTCTGAAGGGCATGCTCGACATTCTCTTTTGTTTGCTGAAGGAGTCCGCGCAGCTTATCAATTGCTGCTGCCTCTTGGCGGTCGATTGCACTTTTTGCCTCCGCCAGCTCGCTCAATCCATCATTGGCGATCTTTTCAATTTCGGCGAATTGCGCTTGGCGTTCTTGTGAGTCGACAACCAATCTCTTGAATTCCTCCAGATCTGTCTGAATCCCCTTAACGGCTTGCGCGTAGCGATCGCTGTCGAAATGCGTTCCGGTGACACTGAGTCCGCCCAGTGCTAGAAGCGCACGGTCGAACGAAAGCATCAACTCTCCATGTCGCTTCAGAATCTCCCGAGCCTTGTGCTGTCTTTCCGTTTCTCGAACGGATTCGCCAAGCATATTTAGAAGATTGAGGAGCAAAAACAAAGACAAAATGAGCGGCACCGCCGCGAAAATCAAACCTTTGTGCCCAATATTGAGCTTCAATCGCATCCGCTGACCACTCTAATCTGTCGTAAACATGTGCGATCCCAGCTCGTCGATTCGCAAGGGACGCTGCCCAGGCACACACCATGCAGCAATCACTTACCCAGAATTGAGGGTAAAATCGCTCTTTGCGTCGAGGGGCGTGGCATTGCCCGGTAATTCTGTACAATTGTGTCGTGTCCTTTGCGCAAAGAGCGGCAACAGATCGTACGAGTCCATGGCAAAAATACTTCTGGTCGAAGATGACACCAACCTCGCGGACAGCGTGGTTCAATATTTGAAAGCCGAGCATCACGTTGTTGAGACAACGGAGAGCGGGGAGGACGCGCTTCAGTTGATGAAAACCTCCGCTTATGATGTTGTCATTCTCGACATCGGACTGCCCGATAAAACTGGCATCGAAGTGCTTACGGAATATCGCAATTCACGCGGCGGGGCGCGCGTTCTTATTTTGACCGGCAAAGACAAAATTGAAGAGAAGGAGCAGGGGTTCGATGCCGGTGCTGATGATTATCTGACAAAGCCATTTCATATAAAGGAACTTGCTGCCCGTGTAAGAGCATTGCTCAGGCGACCGGCTGAGGTTTCAGCTGATGTTATCCGCCTCAAGAACTTGGAGCTCAACCCTCGCACATTTTGCGTCACCGTGGGTGGTACCGATATTCAGCTGACACGCAGAGAAATGTCCTTGCTGGAATTTTTCATGCGTTATCCAAACCAGGTCTTTAGCTCGGAGTCTTTGCTTACACGAGTCTGGCAATCGGATGCGGATGTCGGACCGGACACCATCAAGACGTACATCAATCGATTGCGCACCAAGCTTGGCGACAACAGCGCTGAAGTGGGCATCAAAACTGTACATGGCGTGGGATACATGCTGGAAAGCAAATAGCAGCCAAAATTGGCGCAACCCATCGGCCTGAGCCGTCGAAGTATGCACTGTACGGCTCAATTTCGGGTAACTAATCTAGTCTGCCTGCCACTTCTACTACGGTAAGTAACAGGCGCGCAAGAACGAGAGAACGGCGAAGGGTAAACTTAGTCTCTGCATTGACGTGATATTGCCGGCGAGCGCGCCAGGGTAAAGTCGTCCACCCTGGCGCGTCACCGAAAGCGGCTGGATACCGCCTTCATGGATGAAGGCGTTCTCCAATCGGGACGGAGCTTCCAAACCGCGGATGATCTTTCTTTAGCCTGAGGCGGATCCTTCGTTAGCCTGAGGCGGATCCTTCGTTAGCCTGCGGCGGATCCTTCTTTAGCCTGCGGCGGATCCTTCGTTAGCCTGCGGCGGCAGGTACTTCGATTAGCGGTTGGAGGGTGCCGCATTGGTTGAGGCCGGATCTTCGAAATGATCCAGGTCATCGTCCTCCGGTCCCTCCAGCTTTGCCTTCTCCTTCATCTCACCGAGGATGTCTCGCACCTCGTCTTTGACGGAAGCGAAAGACGGCTCACCATAGCCCTTGACGATGGCGATTACCTCGGGGCCGGTGAGATCGACTTTCTCGACCAGCGCTTGCGCCAGCGCCTCGACGGCTTGCCGGTGCTCAGCAATCAGGCGCTTGGACAGCTCGAAAGTGGCGTTGACGATTTGTTCAGCCTCCTCGATTGCCCATCTGGTGTGGCCGCCGCCGGTCGCCTGCGCGGATGTAAGGCGGCTGCCCATGCCGTAATGTTCGACCATGGCAAGAGCCATGGACATCGCCTGGTTGAGGTCGCTCGACACGCCCGCCGAACGATCGTCCAAGATCAATTCCTCCGCAGCGCGAGAAGAGACGGCGCTCAGAATGCGGCGGAAGACGTCTTCCTCCATCTTCAAGCTGCGTTCCTCGACTGCTTCGGACATCACAGCGCCCAGGAATTCCTCGGTCGGACGCAGTGTGGCACCCGAGCAAAGGAAGCCCTGCTGCGGAAAGTGGACGACCGCCACGCCGTGCCCCGCCTCATGAACGGCAATCGGCCAACGCTCTTCCTCGTGCAGAGGAACAGCTTTGGGCACGCCGAATTTCTTGAGGCGGATCTGCGTCCACAAGTCCTCGAACGTCACTTTCTCGCGCCGATCGTAAATGACCGATCGCGCCGCTGCCTCGCAGACCTCTTCGATGTCGGCACCGGTCATGCCGCGAGACAACTGAACAAGCTGATCGTAGTCGATGTCGTCGGCAACCGTCTTCTTTAGCAGGTAGAGAGCGAAAAGATCTCGCCGTGCCTGGTCTGTCGGATTGCCGATGAAGATTTTGATGGAGCCGAAGCGCCCCGAGCGAATGAGAGCCTGGTCGAGGCGATCGAGCTCAAGGTTGGTGGCGGCAATCCAGAGGATGCGCCACTTCTTGCGCGTCGTGCGTTTCGCCAGCCCCCAGCGCTTGCGCAGTTTGAGCGTCCAGGTCTCGCCGTTGGTGGCGCCTGACATTTCTGTGAGCAGCGTTTGCAGCGTACCATTGCCGCCCATGCCGCCCATCAAGCCGCCCATCATCGGCATGCCGGGCATACCCGCCATGCCACCACGGGCCATGCCAATGGCGTCGATCTCATCGAGGAAGACAATGCAGCCGCCGTATTCCTCGGCGTTTCTGCGGATTTTCCTTCCCAGCTGCTTGACCATGAGCATGCCCATGGCCATGAACGGTCCGTTGAGGGACGCCGAAGCGCAAATTGCCACAGGCATATTCGCCTTGGCCGCGATTACCTTCGCCAGCAACGATTTGCCTGTGCCTGGCGGGCCGTAGAAGAGCGCGCCGTTTGCCGGCTTGGTGCCGTGCTTCTCATAGAGCGCCCAGTTGGCGATCGACTCCACCATCTTCTGGGCTTCCTTCTTTACGGCTTCGGAGCCGATCCATTGATTCCAGTCCAGATCTCCCTCCGCGTCGCCCGGGTAGGTCCAGTCGATTTGCGCCCGACCCATGGCGTAGAACATAATGAAGATCTGGAAGAACGAGAAAAACAGCACCTGGATGAGCGTCATGGCCAGCATCAATACCATAGGCATGACCTGACCCGCGCTCTCGCTGCCGAACAACGCCGTCAGTATGAGCCAGAGGGCGAACGGCGTGATGACGAAGAACTTCAGTTTCCAGGCCGTTCGAAAGAACGTGCGCCGGAAACGCGCATTGAAGTGGAGCAGCGCATTCAACAAGAAGAGAATGGCTGCAGCGACGATCAACAAAGTAAATGACATTACGTCGCTCCTTTCAGAGAGTAATGGTGATCTAGTCTCCCAGCGGCAGATCCGATTGAGGGAAGGGCGTCGGCGTCACCGGAATGGCAGTAGCCACAGGAGTGCCGGGGGAGGCGCTGCCGTTTTTCGAAGCCGGTGCCGTTTGCGAGGGCGGCGTGACAGACAGCGCATTTAGCACCGTATCGATGAGACTCACGAGATCGTCTTCCATCTGGATGGCGATCGTCGCGGCAAGCAACTCGAAGTCCTGCGCCGAAAAGATGAAGTACTTCGGGTACGCCTGCTTCAGGATTGGAAGCTGCTGAAGTTGTTGCTGATACAGTGCCTGGAACGAGGGGTCGCCGAGGATGCTCTGAATGAGCGCGTCGGTAACCTCCGTGTTATTGGCGCTGGCGAATTGCTCAGCATAGCTCAGTGCCAGCTGCATCGCGAACTGCCGCTGAATCACTGGTGCGATAAGCTGCTGTTCGACGAATTGCGTAAGCAGCGGATCTTTGTACGGGTTGAGAGCGAGGATCTTGACCTTCCCATCGTAAGCCTTGATCACCCGGGGAAGATTCAAGCTCTCCGCGTCGCAACTCTGCGGCACGCACTCGATGATGAGAACGACGGTGTCCGGCGACGCCGTCACATTGCCTGAGGCGTCAGCCTTGAGCCCAAGCTCATTCTCGAGATTCTCGCGGGTCAACCAGGTGACTGCCGAGGACTCGTCGAATGGGTTGGTGACGCCACCGCGGCTATCGGCGTACCACAGCAGCGCGCCCACCGATAGGGCGAACATCACGCAAAACGTAGCGATTCGGACGATGCGATGCGAGAAGAACGTCGCACTTTTGGGGTCCACTTTTTTCCCTTCTGTTCTGCCGCAGCTTGCGGCACCAGGCGGCCGGGCGGGTGCGTTTCGCAACGCGTTCTGCCTTGCCAATCAAATTGGAGGACGATGCCGCGCATCGCCCGGATTGTCCCAGCTCACAGGACGAGACCGGAATGAATCGCCTTAGCGATTCATTGTGGCTTTGCATGTGCACGCTAGTGTGTGAATTGATGTGGGCGGGCCGGGTCTTTTCCTGTGGAGCTTATGAAGAGACTTCTAAAAATAACCGCTGCCGTCTCGTGAAAGCAAGGTTCTCACGTCTACGGCGCTTTCAGTCGGCGAAAAACCAGGAAAGACAATTGGCGCGATCGGCAATGGGCATTCATCCGCGCGGCTCGATTCAGCTGGGACTGATCAATTCTGCTTCGAACGATGCCATTCCATGTGATTTTTACACACGAGTTACAACTCGGCGG
>DATNRC010000603.1:0-10626 GCA_036703705.1 Candidatus Obscuribacterales bacterium | reverse complement strand
GTAAGAATCAAACAGCGCAAGAAAGAGCAGCTCGCCAGCTGGCGGATCAGCACCGGTCAAGCCGGCACACTTGTGAAGCGCCAAACTGCCCGAAAAAGGGCAAACCCATTCCGCTGGGAGAGCTGAAACCCGCTATGTGGGGGCCTAAGCGCCGTATGCGCTATTACCACAAGGCGTGCCTGGCAGCGCTCTGAGAGGGAAAATTGAGAAAAGCCATAGTAGAGCAGTAAGCGCTCAGTCGATGGAGGAGGCGGTGTCGTCAAGGCGCGAAGCCCTGACATTTTCGCCCGATCGATTGAGTGGACCGGAGCCCTCATAAAAGAGCGCGAGTCCAAGGGCATAGCGCTAACAGCTTGATCAGCCAGGGAGAACGCCACCAGTTGTGGTGCCCACTGGAGTCCGCTCCGCGCCTCGCGCGCGGGGTGGACCCCTTCCGGCTAAGAATTCCTGCAGCTTCGATGGAGAATTCTCAGCATCGCTAATCGAAGATGCCTTGCTGTGACAATGGGAAGCCGACCGCGGCAAGTGAGCTAAGCGAGAAAATCAAGAACCCCTTCGTATACTTCATCCAATGGCAGCACTATCTGCAGATTAGGAGCAGGATTGAGTAAGACGGTCTCCGCTGCTTCGTAAATGGTGGGTATCCAGGAACGTCCCGCGCGCTTGTACAGTTCTATTCTGCGCTCATCCTGAAAAACGATTGCGTATTCGCTCAACGAATCAATGGTTTGATAGGCTTGCAGCTTTTCTCGCTGGTCAGTGCTCTTCGTCGATGGCGACAAGACTTCCACAATCAGGCATGGGGCTCGTTTGAAAACAGACTTGGGAGAGTATGGTTCGCAGCTGACCATCAGGTCCGGGTAATAGAAGTTGCCCGTTGCTTCAATGAGCACCTTCATGCTGCTGCTAAAAATGCGACATTCGGAGCCCTGAATTTGGGATCGTATGCGGAAATTCAAGTTGTTTACGATTGCGTCATGAGCTTCGGTCGCTCCAACCATCGCAAACATGCGTCCGCTTACGTATTCGTGCCGGACCGCACTTTTTTCCTCGATTTCGAGATACTCTTCCATTGACAGCTGCAATTCGCGAGCCGGTGTAGACATACCGCACACCCTCAAATTCACTTATGCAACCGATATTCTAACAATTGCAGCCTTCCCCGCGAGAGCGGGTTTTGGCCCGTAATCATGCAAGATATATAACTGAAGCGCAAGGTCTTCTCCAACAATTAAATCAAAGAACGAATATGGCAAAGATAATTGACGTAAGAACCCTGCCGCTCGCCGCCAACGTCTGCGAGCAGGTGCTCAGGGAAGTAGAGAGTGTGGAAAAGTGGTCGATGGCACATGTCGTAATGAATCCATTCGCTTCGTCATTGGCTCACAAACATAAGAAGATGGTAGAAATATACATCATAACGAGGGGTTGTGGTGAGCTTCTGGTGGGCGACGAGCTTCATTCGGTAACCGCTGGCAGCGTCTTTGAGATACCAGCTGGCATTCCCCATACGTTGAAAAACAAAGGCGGCGGACAGCTGGAACACCTGGTGCTGGCATTCCCTCCATTCCAGCCCGATGATGTAATTTTGCTCGAGGATGAGAAACTGACGTGCGCACCGGGGGCAGCTATCCCATTGTCTCTCCCGGAGGAAACGGAGTGCTTCGATGGCGCCAGGATTCTCCCCTATGCTTTTCCACAACTCGATCTCAGTGTTGCCTTTGGTCGCGTCGTCAACGATCCAGCGCGACACAAGGAGCCGCACTTCCACAAAAAGATCACGGAGTTCATGTTTGTGGTCGAGGGTCACGGGCTGATCAAGCTCAATGGCGCCAGCGAGGAAATCCGCGCCGGTAACTGGATTCGCATTGAACCAGGTGTGGAACATGGGCTCGTGAATGAGTCGTTCGAGGACCTCGTGGCGGTATGTATCTGCTGCGCACCTGCCTTTGATATGGGCGATGTTCACTACAGGGCCATCACGGACTGAACGCACATGCCAGTGTTGCTCTTCCTGCACGAAGAGGCGCCTCCTGCCAGCGCGAAAGCGCCCACTCCAGCCGTGGCATAAAGAGCATCAACCTCGTGTGGACGTATGGCGCGAGCCACCATGGGCTGAATGTCAGCAAGCAGCGGGCACGCCGTTGCGGTGTGCCCGCTGCCCCAATCCCAAAGAAGAATTTTTTTTACTCGTGGGCACCGTATATGGTGCCCACGACCAGGCCGCCGAGTCACCCTAAACTTCGCATCACGCCTGATTTTGCGACGTCAATGCCTTTTTGCAAGAGGCAGTGGCGCCGGGCATCCGCTGTCAGGCTCGCGCTCACGAACGTGCCGCCTGGCCCCAATGGCACTTGACGAGAAGAGAACAATCGTTCAGTTCGAGGCAGATCCATTCTTCATCTCAATCAAGAGCAAATGGACAACCGCTGCGGGAAGGCGATTCTGATACTTTGTCACCCTGCCACCACTCATAGCTGAATGCCTGCGATACACCAAAAAGATAAGCCCAGACAAATGCAAATATGACTGCCCAGCAAAATAAGCTTCCCACCAACTGAAACATGCAAGTGTGATTGTCCTTCACGACTTTTCTCCTTATATCTCACCAGCGACTGTAGAAAGCGCAGAGAAACGGTTACTCAACTTCGCCTGCTTCCCAACCTTTTTCACTTATGAGCCAACGAGGAGCGAGCGCGCCAGAGTGCTTCACGAGGCACGACTTCGAGCGCTACCCTAACAATCTCGCGCCGAACGAACAACAATCTGCGATTGCCGTCCCAATGCTCGCAAATTCCTCATGAACAAAGAGTTCTTGGACGCAGCGAGTTGTGACAGTCGAATTGCAATCCTAATTTTGGTTGGTGGTTCATCTAGCACGAACTCCGCTGCCACCAACCTAGCATGACCGTGCGAGGAGCTTAAGGATTATCGAACGACTCCATGCACGGTATCACTACAGAGTTCGGAACGAAGCAGCGCCTTGCTCAAGCTGTAAGTTCTCGGAAGCCATTTTTCTGATTGGCCAACGAAGTTCAGAGACAACACAAATACGCCGTTTCAGGCCATCGCGGAAATACCTGCTTCGCTCGTGAATTCGAATGTGCAGTGCCAACCTAGTTTTAGGGTGCGCTTCCGGTGTCAGAACACTGGCCTCAATCGCGAAGCAATTTCAGTGCCGTTTCCGCCAATACGGCGGCACCCAGATAAAGCACTGACTCGTTGACGTCGAATGCTGGATGGTGGTGAATCCGTTGATCACCTGAGATTTGCACACCCAGGTACATAAACGCGGCAGGCACAGCCTGAGCGAGAGCAGAAAAGTCCAGTGCCCAGGTCTTGCGGTTTATCGGCACAACCTGAGATTCTCCGAGCAAACTCAAAGAGGAAAATCGCAAGACTTCAGTCACATGATCACTTTGCCCCACCTTCTCATCCGCCTCGCCAAGCGCAATATCAATCAAAAAAGTTTCGCCGCTTTCCCTGCGGCACAAGTTCTGTAATTCCTCAACCGCTGCAGCACTCCCTTCACGGCTAGAGCTGGTGATCGTTCCAGAGACAGTCGCTGCGGTTGAAGTAATGTTGCCTCTCGAGCTGGAGGAAAGCAAAGAGCCGATATTGACAAACGCCGGCGGGATGCGCCTGGACAAGTTGTCGGCCAATTGATACAAGGCGCGAGTCACTGCAATGGCAAGTGGAAGGGCATCTCGCTCCTCCGCGGACAGGGAAGCAATTTTCACCGTGAAGTCCTTCACAATCGAATGGAGCGGGACAGAAAGTATGCCCACATGCCCAGAGGCTATGGTGGCATCTACATGCATTCCGAGAATCGCAGATACACCATCAATCGCCCCCTCGTCAATCAACATGCGTGAAGATGCGTTGTCGTCCACGAGCGCTTTTTCCGTGCCGGGCTGAATGATTAATCTAATCCTTCCCTCCACAGGCTCCTGGGCCAGCAATTGCGCTGCTGCAAGCACGCAAGCGAGGTTGGCGTCATGCCCGCACGCGTGCATGACGCCCGGAGTTTTTGAGGCATAGCCGCTCCGGTTGAGCTCGCATCCAGGCAGCGCATCCATATCAGAACGAATGGCAATCGTTTTTCCGCTGCCAATTTCCGCAATCACACCGGTTCGCGCAACTCCAGTCCTGACTTCATAACCGAATGACCGAAGAGCAGCGGCCGCCAGCTCTGCAGTCTCAAATTCTCGATAACTCAACTCAGGCTTGGCATGAAGCTGCCTCCTCCACTCGACAATTTGCGGTTGAAGCGCCAGAGCACTTTTAAGTACTGCCATCGTTACCTGCCCCCCATAGCGGCGTAGAGGGATTCTTTTCCGCACGCCTCGGCCTCGTGACAAACGTACTGTTTGCAGCGTTAGTTTAGCGTAAGGTTTTGCCGTAAGAGGCGGTTGAATGATTCCACTGGCAGCTCAATTTCGCCTCGCATACTGCCGGCACAACCGCATCACCTATCGCACACCGTTCAAGTTAGTAAAATGATGCCAGCATCTTCGGATACTAACCAGGGTTTGTTCAGGAAGAAATTGCCGTGCCAAAAGTTCTCCTCGTGGAAGACGATTGCTCGCTGGGCGCTGAGCTCCAAGAATGGCTTGAGGAGATGGACGGGCTCACCGTAGAAGTCGTGAATACAGGCGAGGATGCGCTCCAGCTTCTGACCTCGTTTGGCTTCGATCTCGTTATTCTGGATTGGGGTTTGCCCGGTTTATCGGGCATGGAAGTCTTACGGCAATTCCGCAAGGGGGGCGGTGAGACGCCCATTCTCTTTCTCACGGCGCGCAACAGCATCGATGACAAAGAGTCCGGACTGGACTCGGGAGCAGACGACTACCTGCCCAAGCCATTCGAGATTCGAGAGCTTTCTGCGCGCTGTCGCGCTCTTCTCCGCAGAGCAAGACAGTCCACGGTGCTGGAGAACACACAGAGGGGCATCAGCCTCGTTCCCCAGACGCATACGCTGCATTGGGGAGAGAAACAATTGCGTTTGACCCGCATGGAATGTGCCGTCCTGGCCCATCTTATGAAAAACCCCGGCAAGCAGTTTTCTTCAAGCGACTTGCTGCGCGAGGTATGGCCGTCCCATAAGGAAAGCTCGCAGGAAGCCGTAAGAGTACTGATCCGCACTCTCAGGGGTAAGCTCGAGAGCTTCCCTGAGGTGAGCGGGCTGATTCAGACCATTCCCGGCGGCGGTTACGTTTACTATCCCTAAGACAACAGAAGATGAAAATCTGGCAGCGCGGCGTTCTTCTTATCTTGTTTCCCCTCGTATGCGACGGCATTGGTTTTGCCTTTCTTCAGGGCGCGCTTCAGGAATCACAGAGGCTTATTGATGAAGAGCGGCATCAGGTTCAGCTCTTGCAAACTATTGACGAGACTCTCACTAACTTCTTGCAGGCTTCGATTTACACCGTGCGCGACATCGTCACACCGACGGAAGATCGCAAATTTACGACTATGGGCATCAAGCGCTTGAAAAAGGTGTTGAAGAATTTGAAGAAACTTCGAGAGCTGTCCAGATCCGACCCAGCCATTATCGAGCTGGTTGACTCCCTCGAACAACGCAATCTCCCCCAGCTTGAGAAAATCGCCCAGGACCAAAGCGCAACTGGGCTATCGAAACTGGTGCTTTTGCAGCAGATCGGACCCACGCTGGTTGATGCAAATAAAACCAACAGCCTTTGCTTGAAGCTGCTTGAGCGCCAGAGAGCGAAGCAAGGGGAAGCTCGCCAGAGGCAAGTTCAATCAGAGCAAAATCTCCATGCTTTGCTAAATGGTCTGCTTGTTCTCAACATCACCTGGCTTGTGGTCGCCGTTTCGATTTTTCACCTCAGCATCTCAAGGCGCTTGCGTCTCCTGGTCACCAACGCTCGACGGCTTTCGCGACTCGATCGATTCGAGAGCAGGCTGCGCGGCAATGATGAGTTTGTAGAGCTTGACGCTTCGCTTAACGAGGCCCTGGAAAAACTCACGGCAGCAAAGGACTTCAGAGAGAACATAGTATCAATGGTAGTGCATGATCTGCGCACTCCGCTGACCGCAATAGGCACAAGCCTGGAACTGCTGAAAAACAGTCCCAAAGCCGAACTGAACGATATGTCGATGCGCAAAGTCAAGGCCATGTCCGGCAATGTGGATCGATTGATCGAGCTCATAAATAACTTCCTGGATGTAGAGAAACTGCAGCTGGGCCGGCTGACATTGAGCATTGAAGACGTTGCGGTGACTTCGGTGATTGAGGAATCATTCAACGCGCTAAACGAACTGGCAGCAGCCAAGGAAATTCAACTGACGCACGACTGCCCGCCATCAGTATTGGTGCGTGTGGACAGGCAGAAAATTCACCAGGTTCTTATCAACTTCTTGTCCAATGCCATCAAGTTTTCACCTAGCGGATCACAAGTTTCAGTCAGGGTTCGCCTTGCCGACCCTTCTCCCCAATGGGTGCGAATCGAAGTTGCGGACCAGGGCTCGGGCTTGACTGCTGCCACTATCGAAAAGCTCTTCCATAAATTTGGTGACAGCGACAAGGGCAACCCCATAAAAGGCAGCGGCCTTGGTCTCTTCATAACGAAGTGGTTCGTCGAAAGCCATGGCGGCAAGGTCGGCGTCGAGTCAGAAGAAGGCAAAGGCTCCACTTTCTGGTTCACGGTTCCTTCTGCGAACAACAGCGATGCAAGCGGGAAGCAGCATGACAGCATTTCGATGGAAACCACCAAAAATGAAAAACTTACGCTGAACTAACTCTCGACGAACTATGCTGACTCCTGAGTTGAGCCGGTGTGTCTTCCCTCCGACGTAAGAGTCTAGACATGCGGTCTCAAGAAAACGCCTTCAGAGGTTCAGCAACATGAGCAGATTGGGCAACTTCTACGACACCAAGGACATCCCTGACGACAATAGAGGAGATCAAGCCGTCATCGAATGGCGGGATGACGATCCCAGATGGCAAGCCTGCAAGATGGGGATGGATGCTGCCTTCGATTCTCGCTTGAACGACATAAACACCAGGATGGTGTGGTCTGATTTGATGCCGGCACTCAACTCCGCAGAGCTGCCTTCCACTCTGGCAAAGGCGGTCATGCTCTTTAACGGAAAAGATTTGGGCATTGCTCAAGACCAAGGGCGTTCGTCCGGCTCAGCGGTAAGCCTTCTGCTGAAAGCAAGCGGTGCTGACGTCGAGCCGACTATGGATATCGGCAATTTGCACAAGCAGCTTGAGGCGGCCGGATGGCAAGAGCGCGACTACGAGCCAGGAGACAGGCTTCAGCCGGGCGATCTGCTGTTCACCAGCATGGATAAGCACGGGCGCAACGTTGCCATTGTGGGTGAAGACGGTCTAATGTACTCGCATAACCGCACGTCCGGGCGCCTTGAAGGGCGTGATAAGTGGTCGAGCAAATTCAGCAGCGTTATGCGGCTTCCATCCCGTCAATGAGTATTGATTGATAGGCTTACGACCGAAAGAGCGCTGTGTGCATCCATCGAACACCGCAGAGATAGAAGTTCGAAGCAGGCATGGTGGCATGCCTGGCAAAATGTCTCGCATGAAAACGACTCGAGCCGCCTACTTCAAGCAAGCGAGACCGGCCATCGAATGTGCGAGCAAGGTCGCGAACGAGACCTTCTTCTTCCTGAATGAGTGCCAACCTGGCTCCAGCTCCGGACCTTACATATTGCACCGGGTAATCCGCATCAACAAGCGGTGAGGAAAACTTCCGCCACACGATGTCGCGGCAAGTGCCAACCACCGCAAAATCAGTTTTGCTCCGGGCCAAGAGCAGTTTATGAAATGCGCTCTTGAAACTACGCTAGCCGTGTTTGCCCGTTGCTGCGCCTTCAGGCATGAACTTGAAAAGAAAGTGATATATGGAGAATGTTCACTATTGTCTTAATGACTGGTATCCGCTCATCTTAGTGTTTCTTGGATTTATCGCCATCGCGGTGGTGTGCAGCATAGAGACTGCCGAACGCGTTCTCATTTCTCTGAGCAATTTACTCGCCAGCGCTGAAAAAGCAGTCATTCGCAGCAATTCAGAATCCGCCAGGCACTCTCTGGCACAGGCTTTCAGGCTGCGCGATGAAGCCGTTCTGAAAATGACTGAAGGCAGGCAGAAAGAAGCTCTGGCGCATGCCCGCGCCGCGCGAGTCTTGGCGCGGCAGGCTCTCGAGATTGCGGCAGCGAACCCCGGCGAAAAATAGTCCGACTTGTGGAGGCACACATTTCCTTCGGCGCTGTCACCGGCAAGGGAGTAGTGACACGCCTACATAAGAATCCTCGCTAACTGTCGAGCAGCAGCGGGAGCGCCCACACGGAGGGCGTTTCCCGCCGCCTTATTATCTTATGCGATCACTGTCCAAAAAACTCTCGCTCATAATGCCACCGCCGGTGACACCATCCCAGCACGCACCTGTCGCCAATCACGACGTCAGGGCTGTCACGCTGACGTCCGATTCAAGGCAGCGCCTTAGCCTTCTCAACACTTCAGGCAAGACGTGATAAAGGAGGCAAGACCTTTCGGAAGATGCGCCCGGAAAGTTGAGCGTAATAACGGCGAAATCCCAGCTTCGTACGCAAGCACAGCCTTTCGAGAAGCTGGGAGGCGAGAGCTTCTACTATGTGTTGTCGCAAGTCCTGCCATTTTTGAGAGCACGTGGCTCTCGAGTTCGCTGCTTCCGCCTTTGAATGTGCGGCGGTTTGGTGAAAACTGTCTCACTTCAGTCCGCGGTCGCTTCTAGACAGTGGTGCCTTTTGCGTCAGTTGGGACAGGTACGTGGCCCATTGTTTGGCGTGGTGCGCCGATCGACCTGCACGGACTTGCAGTGGAAGCAGTCGTACTACCAGTCCAATTCGTGCGGGCATTCATCCAGTCGTTCGGCTGCGATCAATTGCCAGATGCAGCCGGAGATTACTGTGAGACTCACTATGGAGAGGATGGTTGCGAGGATCATTTCAAGTTACCTCTGCTCAAGCTGGTTGCTTCTTGAAAAAACAGATGTGCTCGCTTGCCGGTGCGAGCCGCACTGTCCAAGTGCCTTTCTGAGCTCCTTGCATGCGGTCTACGACCATTTCCAACACCTGCATGCGCCAGTAGTATGATCGCGAGTGACGCCGGTTTGTCCAGAGCCCTGTTGTGCGGATCTGAAACGTTGTCAGATCTTCGTTGCCGGCTTTCCTGAAAGTGTCTTCGACTGCGACGCGTAAACGGCGCAGCATCTCATTAGCCTCCAGGCGCTGAAGCCGTGTCTCGGTCAAGACCTGTTCAATGTCGAAGCCGGTCACTGCATTGTCACTGGGTTGCATTTGTCTGTCCTTTCGATTCGCAGGTTGGTACGAAGGACAGTTCCCCTGCCAACGGTGGTGCAAAGCAGTGATCTACCGCTCTTAGCCCGCACGGTTCGATCACGCTCTACTTAGTGCTTCTTTAGCAGCCGCCGAAGTTGCCTCGCCGGGTCTCGACCCAGTCGATGGCGTCGCCGAAGATGGTGCTGTACACAGCAACGTCACTTCCCTGATAGCGACCGCGCCGAAGCTTCGGGTTGGTCGTGTAGCTCGGGCGCTTGTTGCCCATCCAGTTAAGCTGCGGCTGTGGCGTGCATTTAACACTGTCATAGTCGCGGGTGCCATCAGGACGGAGGTAATAAGCACGATGCAGATCACGTGCTCGAAGCGCAGTTGCGTTCGCTCCATCGTTGATGATGGTGTCGCCTGCTTTTGTTTTGGCGAAGTGATGCTTCTTGACGATGAGCGGTGTGCCGTTGTCGTTAATGACTGCGCTTCCATCGGTGGTGAAAACGTAGCCATTCAGTGGGATCGTGGTAGTCATCTCCTTGTAAGCTTTCAAGGCCCTCAAATTGAGCAGCACCAAATGGGCCTGTAGATGGTGCCGGTGAAACCTCTTTCGCTAGCTCGCGCGAACTAACCTTGCTGACGGGAAGATTCACAGGTACAGCCAGTGATGCTGTAAACGCGATGATCATTGCCGTGAGATAGCGATTTTGGGTGCTTGGATACTTCGCCGAGTGAAGGGAAGAGGAATGACTTTTCGTAGCAGAAATCTTGCTGTTCAGTCATCAGAAGGTATGTAAAGAAAGGCTCGTAACTCGTCTTTACACCCACAATATTGCTCACGTCCTCCCGGTTTGTGGAAACACTGGGCTCAGGACATTCAGCTTGCGAAGCACTGCGAACAATGCGGGATGGACGGTCGTCGCCGGACCCGTCGCGCATTTCAGCGGTTGCTCTGTGACTGAGGCTTCAAGATTTGAAACCAACCGGGCCAGCTTGCGAGGCGCTGCGAGCAATGGCAAGGTTGTGACGGAAGAAAAAGCCGGGATGAGGGGAAAAAACCGGTACGCCAAAACGAGATCGGGAGAACGGCAGGGCGGGAAAGCCGCGTGGTTGCTGAAATTTCAATCATCGATTGGGAAACATAACCGAGGTAATGAGACGCCAGCGATCTTTCGCGGTATCGCATACGGTGGTACATCCTAGCGACCACGCAACAGCATTAGGAGGTCCTGGACGATGCTGGCGGCGGGCAGGTAACTTGGTCATCCATGAAGCATCTGGCAGCTAGCATCTTTCTTGCAGCGTCAAGGACGTCC
>DATNRC010000602.1:0-21429 GCA_036703705.1 Candidatus Obscuribacterales bacterium | reverse complement strand
AGGGCACATAACGCACTGAATACTGAGGTCCCTTTAATTTGTCCGATTTGCTTTTTCGCTGATAGAACTGCTGCGCCAGAGCGACGATCTGCCCGTCATTCTGAACCTCGGAGGCGGGCACAACGGCGATCAAAATATCCGCCTTGCCGGTGCGTCCTTTTGAGCCCACAATGACGTCCAGGTCCGAGGCATCTTCAGGGGTGAATCTCGCCCATGTCCATTGCGGGTCTCGGGCGTCGGTCTCTCTGGGCCGCCTGAAGACCTGCTCGAAGTCAAAAAAATCATCGCCTAATCCGGGCAGCGCCGGTCCCATGGCAAGCAGTCTCGCCAGTCCGGTTCGGAATGACGGAGGCTTGAACGGCTGTTTGCCGTGCAGGGCTCCCGCTGTTGCTACCAGCGGCTTCTCCGGCTCCGGTGGCGGCTGGTGGTGATCGTGCTTCTTCTTCGGCGCTTCAGCTTTGTATGGCGGGGCCTGCCTGACGGTGTATCTGCCCACATCCTGGCTCAGTTTCAGCTCCGCTTCTTCATCGGACATGGTGATTGATTTGATGCGTGTGACGATAAGGTCTTGCGTTCCTTCGTCCGACACATTGCCTATGCGGCACATCACTTTGCATTCGATCTTCGGCCACTGGTTTTTGTCGATAGGCAATTCCGAAGGAACGGGGCCGGTCATTTTGACGAATCTCTGCTGGTTGCGCCGGAAATCGGTTTCCAGCTCCGCTCTGCCGATTTGCGTGTAGCCGTTGCGCAGATCGAAAAAGCGTGCCTGAAAGCGGATCAAGACTCCGGACAAATCACGGCCGGTCGAATTCTCGACCCACATTGCGATTGACGGGTGATAACCGGTGGCGTCGTGCGACCACCATGTGATGAGCGATACCGGAGTAAGATGATTCCCGGCGTTGCGCTCGCGTTCGGGATAGGCGTCTGATTCGCTGTCAGAGAGAGCCGCCGAACGCGGGCCGCAGGTGATTGCGGCCACTAACGCGCAGATAAGGGGCAGTTGGAAAACGGCGGTTTTGGAAAAGTAACGCATCCCACTCAGGTCGCTGATTTCTGGAGGCTCACTAAAGTCTCAGTATAGCTATGTCCGCTGCGTTGCGTCTCTTCTCCCGCCAAAAAGTAAGCGATGGCAAGCCTCTGCTTGACATTCCCGGCTTCTGACAATTGCCCTTACAGATTGATTGGGAAATTGGATGCCATTTCTCTGGTGGAAATCCTGGTTTCCGCGCGCCCTGGAAATGGGAATGTAAAGATCGCCAAGCACAGGTCGTGAGGTCGCATTATGGGCGAAGGACAAGACATCGAAGGGGACCTAAAGAGGAAAGATATCGGGGCAAGCGACATAAATGAAGATGATGCCGACAAGAACGGCCGTCGATTGATATTGCATTCCCGGCGGAAGCTCATTCAGGCGGGGTTGTTTGGTCTTGCTGCGGGAGGACTGGATCTCATTTTTCCGCCTGACGCATTGCCCACGGAGGCGAGCGGCGATCTGGGCGCTTACGGCAATTACCTGCAATTGAAAGGGAAGCCAAAAGGCGCCCCAAGTAAGAACAAAGCAAAAGGCGAAAGCGCGGTTAAAGCGGCAGAGAGTGCGTTTCGGCTCACTGAAGACAACATTCTGGGCCCGTTTTATCGCGAGAATGCGCCCTTCAGAGCCAAGATAACGCCGCCGCTCGAGCCGGGCAAGGTTTTGCTTGTGAGCGGGCGGGTCTGGGGATTTGATACGCGCAAGCCGCTGTCACGGTGCATGATCGATATCTGGCAAGCGAATGCCAACGGACGATATGACAATGATGATCCGGGCAAACCGCCGCAAGAAGGCGTGTTCTTGAACCGCGCCCGGCTGATCACCGACGGGGAGGGGGCGTATGAGTACGAGACCATCCACCCCGGGCGATACCAGATCGGTCCTAATGTCTGGCGCCCGAGCCACATTCATTATATGGTGCGCTGTCCGGGCTACAAGACGCTCGTCACTCAGCTTTACTTCGATGGTGATCCGCACAATGCGACGGATCAATTTATCAAGAAGTCATTGATTGTCAAATGCGAGCAACAAAAGACGGCAAACGGCAGCTATGAAACCGCCCGTTTCGACATCGTTCTAGCAGCCGCCAGATAAACATCGTCCCCAACAGGCTCAGGTTTCGATGGTTGGATTATACTCCCGCTCATTCATCCTGAATGACCAGGCCACGCGGCTCTTGCTGTCCTTATATTTGGTGGCACCCGCAGGAAATATGTCTTGTAGGTGCCATCAGGCTCAGGCGTCGAATTTGTCAGTTTGACGACGACGAGATCATCGTCATCGGGAATTCTTCTTCTGTAGAGAACACCGAATTTGTCCTGATGAATTACCCGTGCTTTCGTATCGTGCAGATAGTTTCCTATGCCGTAGAGGGACATCATTGCTCGTCTTACTTCAAGGCTGCGCTCGGCATCGATTTCTTTGGCGGCGAACCGGCCGCGCGCGATGCGCTCAGGAACGACGACGCCGACGACCGCGTAGATGCCCCAACCATCTTGGTATTCCACAGCCATGCCGTCGACGTCATGCAAATCCATGGCCGGGTCGAAGCTCATTTTCTTTGGCCGGTCCACCATCAAGCAGACTTTGTTGAACGGCCAGCACATTCCCGCATGGGCGACCAGATCGCGGTAACGTTCCGCCGTGCCATCGCTTGTGATACCAAGCTCGCTCAAGAGTTCGTCGGCTGCGACGATTCCAGCCTGGAACTGTCCGAACATCGGGCGTCCATGAAGATCGAAATCCACCATTTCCGCCTGCACGTTCTGAAGAATGGTTTGATGCACGCTCGTGTCGAGTGTGAAGAGAAGCTGAGCCCCCAAATCCAGATTATGAACATACTCTTCGGGAAGGGGCGAATTGCGCAGTTTCTCCCACGTGCGGTGCCAGACATCCAGAGGGTTGGCGGCGGAGAGCCTTTGCGTCATCTCTCTTCTTACGTCGCGCAGCACCATTTCGCCGGCCACTTCAACGGCGCTTATTCTTGTCAAGTATCTGGCGGCCAGCCCTACCCGGAGCTCGCGCGGCTGGATGTTGAGGAGGCGCTCGACAAATCTTTTCCGCTGCCCGAACATGAGCTGGGGAACGGCATGAAAAGGGCGTCTTTCAAAACAAAAATAATGACGAGGGAGAATTGACGAAGGGTCATCGTATGAGCCGCCTGATTCATTTTGTGCCCACCAGATCACAAGCGGAGCAGCCAATGCCGCTTCAAGAGGTGAATCGACCCATATGAACGCCGGCGGCGGCAAATTGTCGCGCTTGTAAAGCTCGCTCATCGCTTGCTCTGCCCTCGGGCGATCGCACGGAATCGTATTGCGCGCAAAGGACAGATGGCGCTGCTGAATTTCGAAAAGCGCTTCTTCGTGCTCGTCGATGAGCCGATCGTATTCGGACTTCTCGGGCTGCGTGTATTGTCCGATGGAGCCGACCACGAGATTCACCTCCGCGCACGGTGGTCAGCTTGTCATTTTACTCAAAATCTTTTGCGCTGTGTTATGGGTCAACCAATCCTGCAGTCGGTCTTTTTTCGTGGCGTCATAGTGCTGCTCGCTGCGGTGTCGACTGGCGCGCTCAGCCATGTTTCGCTGGCGAAAAGTTGCGCCCAGCTGAAGTCCCTTGCCGACAGAAACTGACTTGCTTCGCTTGCGCTTGCAAATCGCAGCTTCTCATCTTGCTGTGTGAGGCGCCTTACGGCGGCGTCCAGTGCGCGGCCGACGGAGGGCTGCTTTTTGCGCGGCGCGCTGACCGTCAGCGGCTCAGGATCTTCGCCCGTGATGAGAAAGCAAATGGTCGCACCCATGGCATACAAATCACTTTGCCTCGATGGTTTGCCCTTTATCTGCTCGGGGGGCGTGTAAGAAGGTTTGCCCACGCAGTTTGTGCTCCCATACGGCAGACCGCTCTCCGCCAAATTGAAATCTATGAGCTTCAAACCTTTCGGCGTCAAGATAAGATTCTCCGGCGTGAAATCGCGGTGCACCACAGGCGGTGACTGAGAGTGAAGATAAGAGAGAATGTCGCACATCTGC
The DNA here is from genome assembly GCA_036703705.1 of Candidatus Obscuribacterales bacterium. Taxonomy (GTDB): domain Bacteria; phylum Cyanobacteriota; class Vampirovibrionia; order Obscuribacterales; family Obscuribacteraceae; genus DATNRC01. Next base: position 17,361 of record DATNRC010000602.1, on the reverse strand, counting down.
ATGGCCAGTCTCATCACCTCTTCTTCATTCAGCGGTCCGCGCTCGGCGACCAGCGCTCTCAGCGATATTCCGTCGACATGCTCCAACACCAGATAGCCGCGATGATCCTCCATGAAAAAGTCCAGGAGGTTGACGATGTTTTCGTGATGCAAACGTTTCAGGAGCATCGCTTCGTGTTGAATTCGACCTATGAGCTCCCTGTTCAATCTGATATTGCTGAAACCAGGAAGGATGAACTCCTTCAATACGACAAGTCTCTTCTCTTCGAGATCATCGGCATAAATGCTCGTGGAAAGCTCCCGCTCCAGGAAGAAGCGCTCTTGATGCCGTGCTCCTCTTCTCGGCCTCGCTCCCCGGCGCATCTCGGCAAGATATGCTGTTCCCTGGCCGCCGGTCCCGAGCGCCCTAATCACTGTGAAGCGCTCGTCACATAACGTGTTTCCACACACAAGCTTCGACATCCTGTTTCTTTGTGGTGGTTGCCAGAGCGCATCCAACCAGATTTCTGTATAGGAGATTCCGCCCTCCAGTTGGCGCAGAGCCGTGCTCGCAAGTGACCTCGCGCGCCGGCGTGGCATCGACGGCAGCTGGGAGGCGACATGTGACTGGCAGAGAAAGAGCACATATGACACTGCCAGCGCCAGGCAGGCAATCCACGAGATTGGATGCCAGAAGGCGCTGTAGAAAAGCGCCAGGAAGGACGCGAAGACGTCGGCTAAAGGGGACAAGAAGGGCACGCGCCTTTGCTCGAATTGCAGGGTGAAAAAAACGGCAACCAGCACTGCGGTCGATACGAGAGTGGGCCAGTTAAAAAGAGACTTTCTCAAGTACGGCACGACGTTTTGATTGAAAGTGCTCACGGCGATTGAACCTCTCAGGCGCAATAGCGATGTATTTTTTCTGTGTAGCCGATCAGTTTGCTTGCACACGGCCGCAATTCGGGGGATTGCTGAGTCATTTGCATTACCAGATCGTTGAGGCTGTCGGAAAGGTCGGGCCTGATATCCTTAGGCCTCGATACCGTTAAGGGCTCGGGGTCTGTTCCCGTAAGCAAAAAATGGAGAGTGCATCCCAGCGCGTAAATGTCGCTCTGTGATACGGTTTTTCCTCTGAACTGCTCGGGTGCAATGTATGCTTGCTTGCCGATAATGGTACCAGTGGCAGTGCCCAGGAATTCGTTGGCGGCACCGAAGTCTATTAGCGCCAGCCGACCGTCACTTCTCAAGACAAGATTTTCCGGTGTCAAATCACGATGTATGATCGCCGGCTTTCGCGAGTGCAGATACTCGAGAAGCTCAGCAATTTGCCGGCAAAGCCTGAGCGTTCGAAATTCCCTTTGCGGCCCTCGTCTCTGCACGATTCGCCGCAAATCCTCGCCGCGAATATGCTCCAGCACCAGATAGTGACGCTCATCTTCTATGAAATAGTCATGGACTTTTGCGATATCGGGATGGTCGACTTTGGTCAGCAATCGTGCCTCGCGCTGGAACAGCTCCAGGGCTTTTTTGCGTGCTTCGTTGCTGACATATGCGGGAATGAATTCCTTCAAAACAACGCCTGCACCGATCGATAAGCGCGCCAAGTAAATGGCGGCCGATCCGCCGTAGGCCAGCGGACGGACGATTCGTATGCGTCCTTCTTGAAGAATATGTTCGGGCAGCAAGGGAATGAAATTGGTCGGCCGAAAACGCGTGTCATACTCGGCTTCCCAAAAATTGGTGAAGCTTTTTATGCTGTCCGGATGAAGAATGGGAAGCGCGTGCTCCTCGTCGTTGCCGCCTGACTCCGGCTGCTCGCCGGGGGAAGAAAAAATCTGGCACGCCAAGAGCATGCGATTGAAGTCCTCAGCTGACAGATCGGAGTTTTTGATTGCCAGCGGCGGTCCGTGCCAGAAGCGCAAGAGCAAGTAACGATTGTTTTCACTGCCGTCGATGACATGGAAGCCGATGAGCTCCGGCCAGCTGCGAGTTCTCGGCGAAAAGACAGGCATGAACAGCGAGAAGGGCAGTCGAAGCCCTTTCTCATTGATGATGATCAGATCTTCGCTTAAAAGCGCCAGCAAAATTACTCCTTGAGCAAAGAGCATGAGCGCCGGCATGAGAATGAACAACAATGCGAAGGCAACCGCCTGCCATGAGAAGAAGCGCACGCTGAGGCAAAGAACGAAGCCGGCAATGAATAGCGGCAGCATTCCCCAGAAGGGAACGCACAATTTCACGAGCTTAAGACATACGCGGGCCCACAATGGCGTGTAGCGAATGGAGACATCCGATTGGCTCATGCTCGCTCCCTCGCCGATTTTCTAAAAACGTGAGCGGTATATCAAAGCCCCGAAGGCTTGTGGGAGGCCGGGAAGATGTGCTCAGGTGGAGTGGCGCTGAGACGGCGCTCAAAGTCATCTCATGATCCATTTTCGTGAGCGCGAGGTAAACCGGGAAAAGGATAGTTTTCGGGGGACCACAAAACTGCGCCCGCCCGACGTTCCTTCAAACAACGACGACAAATCAAGCGTAATCTTTTACGTCTTCTTTCACCTTTATAGTTTCCGCCGGCTTGGCGGCGCTCTGCCCTTGATGCGCTATCAAATTGGCTGCGCCCTTCGCCAGGTCGTTAAAACTCTTGCCTCCCATTCCCGGCAGAAGCTCGATGGGAATGGGGAAGATGAGCGTGCTGTTTTTCTCGGCTGAAACTTCGACCATTGTCTGCAACTGGCGCAGCTGCATCGCGCCCGGCTGTGCGGCGATAACGTTGGCGGCCTGGGCCAGTTTCTCCGCTGCTTGCAATTCGCCTTCCGCAGCGACGACTTTCGCTCTGCGCTCTCGCTCCGCTTCGGCTTGCCGGGCCATTGCGCGCTGCATGCCTTGTGGAATTTCCACATCTTTTATCTCAACAGCATTGACCTTAATGCCCCAGCCTTCCGTCTGGCGGTCGATGATTGCCTGGAGCTTGGCGTTTATTTTGTCGCGCTCGGTCAAAACGTCGTCCAGCTCGTGCTGGCCGATGACGCTTCGCAATGTCGTTTGGGCGACCTGGCTGGTCGCTGCCATCGCGTCTTCAATCTTGGTCACGGATTTGCGCGAGTCGATTATCTGATAAAAGCAGACGGCGGCGATTTTGACTGAGATATTGTCTCGCGTCATCGCTTCCTGCATGGGAATCGGCATGGTGACGATGCGCAGATCGACTTTCTGAGCGCGCTCGATCACGGGCCAAACAATTTGAATTCCCGGTCCGCGCTCGCCGACTACACGCCCGAAACGAAACACAACCAGCCGGTCATATTCGTTTACGAATTTGAGTCCGGACAGAGCAACAAGCATGAAGAGGAACAGCATGCCCCCGAACAACTCGATCATCACGTACTCCTTTTAAATCGTCCGCCTGCCCAGGTTTTCCAGAATAATCCTGGCAGATCTCGCACCATACTTCCAGGGGTCCTTCTCTTGAGACATTCCATCCTTGATGCGCGGATAAACTCAGGAAAATCCCGGTGTGTCGATGGCGCGCCCTCGGCTAGCATGGAATGGGCGCCATCCGGACAAATCTATGGCTTTAGGCAGGTATCAGTCTGGGAACAAATAAGTATGACGTATCGAGGGACTTAAATATGTTCTGGACATCAGATCCGGGAGCTTCGGAATCCAAGAGGAAGAAAGAGAAAAAGTCGGGCGATTCCAGAGGCACGTCTTCTAATAAGGACAGCAAAAACAAAAAGGAAGGCAAACCGCCGATTCTTGAAAAGGGAAGACCGGGCGTCTTTTTGCTTTTCTTCGGCGTATTCCTTCCCCTGGCGGCGATATTTGTTGAATCAACCTGCCACATTTGCGCCCGCTCGTTCTTCGACCCCCTTCCCTCGCCGGCACACGTCTTGCTCTTTTCACTCATTCCGCTGAGCAATTGGCTGGCCTGGCTGGGTGCGCGCAGGGACCTCTCGCAGTGGTGCGGCTTCCTCACGCTGGGAAGCGGCATGGCAATGGGCATTGGCATCCTTTATTCATTGATGTTCCTGCCGCTCGTGCCCCTGAGCGTCATTGGTATTTTATTCGTCGGCATAGGCTTGCTTGGATTGGCGCCTATGCTGTCCCTGCCCTGCATTTGGAAGGCGGGGAAAGTTTATTGCCAACTTAGAGACAGGCACGGACTGCAGTTCGATGCGCATCTCGTGAAACACATCGGGCACCTCATCATTTTGTGCACGGTGGTGGCAGTGGAATTGCCGTCGACGCTGACAAGAATGCATATTGCCGAAGCGGTTCGTTCCAACAATCAGTCAGCGGTTGAATGGCTGCGCAAATTCGGCAATCAGGAAGTGATGCTTCGCGCCTGCTATGAGCGTTCGGGGCGGGCGACAGACATCGTCGGCTCGCTGTATGAGTCGACCCATCCGATCGGAATCGAGGCGGCACGCGAGCTTTTCTATAAGGTGACGGGCAAGCCGTTCAACAGCGTCCCCATACCGAAAGCGGCGCGCGGCACGATTCAGCACGCCGGACTTATCTCCGATCCCGAGCAATTGAACGCCAACGTCGAGGATGAATTCGACCTCGATCCGGACATAGCCGGCGAAGCAGTAAGCGGCGTGGCACGCGGCTTGTCTGCATCGGAGTCGAAGCTGACGGGAACTATCGATGCTAAGTCCTGCATCGCTTACATGAACTGGACCGTTGGCTTTACCAATACGTCCCAATACGATCGCGAGGCGCGCGCGAAAATCTTGCTGCCCCCGGGAGCTGCTGTCAACCGGGCGACATTGACTATCGACGGCGTTTCGCAAGATGCCAAATTCATGCCCAAGAGTCAGGCCCGAGAGACCTATCGGCGGGCGGTCGCAGAGAGAAAAGATCCGCTGCTTGTCAGCATGGTGGGCGCCGATCGCATATTGGTTCAATGCTATCCAGTGAAGTCGACCGGGACTGTCAAAGTTCAATTCGACATGGTGGCGCCGATGCAGCTTAACGGCACCAAGGAAGCGACGCTCGTTCTTCCCACCTATGAAGAACGCAATTTCCAGATCGACACGCCCATCAATGTTACGCTCAATTCGAATCGGCAGTTCTCGGTGAGCGGAACGGCGCTGAAAGCAACCAAAGACGGAAGATGGTTTACCGTCACGGGCAGCATCGAAACGCCGGAATTGGCGCGGTTTACCACCGGCATTCGCTGCTCGCGCGACGAGGAATGGAATTCTTTCTGGACCCACAGCGGATTGAGCGGCGACATTGTCAGCGGCAACGTAAGCCAACGCAAATATCCTCGTCCCTCCAAATTATCCGTGGTGCTCGACGGATCGATCGGAATGGCGCCGCACATGAAGCAGGTCATTGCCGCCCTGCGGGCGTTGCCAACCGGACTGCCGGTGTCGATTATCTACGTGCGCGACGGTGAAATGCAAATTTGCGATGCAACCGCCGGCGATGGCATGTTCAATGCCGGGCTGTCGACCCTTGAGAATATTCCTTGCGCCGGCGGGCAGAATAATAAGAACGCCCTTGCCCAGGCGCTTGGTCGCGCGCAAGGGTTCACAGACAGCCGAAGCGCCTCTTCGGGCGCGCTCTTGTGGGTGCATGCCGCGCAGCCGATCGCTACGCATGATTTGGACTACTATAAGGATGTGGTCATGCAGTCCAGCCGGCCACTTCTTTATGATCTGGAGGTTGCCGCCGGTCCTGATGAATTGCTGTCCGGCCTCAAGGCCTGCCCCGGTTATGTGAGGGTAGAACGCACGGCATCTGTCGAATTCGACCTGAAGCGCTTGTTTGCCGAATGGAACGGCACGAATGACAGACCATACGGCGGACCGGTTCTCAAATTCGCCGGGCACAGCGACATTCAAAATGTTGCCATGAGCAGGCCTGTCCCTGGAACCGACAGCATGCTGCTTGCGCGCTCCAATGGCGAATTGCGCCAGCTGACGGCATACCAGAAGATCATTGAACTGACCGGGCGTCCAGGCATCGAAGGCACGGAGATTGAGCGGGAAGCGATTCAACTTGCCGCCAAATATCATGTCGTTTCGCCCGTGTCGAGTGCGATTGTGGTCGATGTTCCTAAGGAATGGTCGTGCACCAGGGCACCGGAGACCGAAAAATCAAGGCAAGGTTTTGATTTATTCCGCGGTCCGAGAGAGTACATTCACAGCTGTATGGACCAGGTCACCAGTCAATTGAATGCACTCTCTTCCACAGCATGCGCCGGTGGGTATTATGCCAGTCACGAGTGCAAGTATACGGCTGCATCGCCTGCACCTTTGCTGAGTGCTCAGATGGTGGAGGGCGCCATGAAGCCCAGCCGCTATGAACAGCGCTATGACAAGCGCTATCACAAGCGCTATGACAAGATAGATTATGTCGGTAAGGCGAAGGCCAACTACCAGATCGCTGATGAACGGTCGGAAGTTAAACAGCAGAAGGAATTGGCGTGGCAGGGTGGCAGCGGGGAGACTAGCGGCAACCGGCAGCGTTATTACCTCAGGATGAAGAATGCTAAGACTTTCTCACCAGCAGGATCTGGTGGCCGCGAGGCTCCTTTTGATCAGGGGGCGGTTGGAGAGCCCATGTCCATGGCCGAGGCGGACAGCAGCGCACCGCAGTTGCAGACTGAAATTGCTGACGATGCGACTGCAGCAAAGGATGCGCCGTTAGGATCGCCTCTCGCGCCCGAGCCTGAAGAATGGTTGCTGTTTGGCATCGGACTGGGATTAATTGGAGCCGCAATCGTCGTCCGCAGGCGAACTGCGGTAAACAAGGCGTGAACCGTTTAGCCTGCGTCGGAGTTCTGGCAATTATTTTCTGGCCGGTCTGGCTCTGGTTTGGACAGAGGCTCTTTGACAAATCAGATGATCCGCTGGGAATTCTTGCCATATTGACTTTGGTTGCTCTCATGCTGATGAGGCGCGATGCACGAAACGCGCGCGCAAAACTTGCGGCTGCTCCACCGCTCGCCGTAATCTTGATGTGCATCTACGCGGCGTCATATCCCTGGGCACCGAAACTGGTGCACTGTCTTTTGGCGGTGGCGGTATTGGGGATCTTCCTTCATTCCTATGGTGGGGTGTTCAGGCTGCGGCTGGGCGATTGGTTGTTGCTGTTTCTGTCGGTTCCTCTCGTGGCATCGTTGAATTTTTATGCCGGCTATCCGCTCCGGCTGCTGCTTGCCTTCATTGCTGCGCCGCTAATCAGCATCACCGGTTATCCGGTGGTGGCATCAGGCACTGCCTTGCTCTGGCACGGGACAGCAGTCGAGATTGACGCGCCATGCAGCGGCGTGCGTCAATCCTGGTTTTCCCTCTATCTTGCGGCGACGTTTTCCAGTATGTTCGGGCTCTCGAATTCTCAATCCGCACTTCTTGTCGCCTGGTCAGGCTTCGCCGCGCTCCTCGCCAACGTCCTCCGCATTACATCGCTGTTCTACATCGAATCGGGAGTCATCAATATCGCGGATCCGACACTGCATTATTATGTGCACCAGGGTGTCGGCGGCGTGTCATTCCTTATAGTCGGCGCGCTCATTTTGCTGTATGCAGCAAAGCTGAAGGGACATCCCCAGGGTGCCGGCAGAGAAACCACGGGCGGTGCCAAGGCGACCGGCGCGGCGGCTGCTCCTGCCACTGTTTCTGTTGCGGGCAAGGCGGAATCTCCTGATGCAATTCCGGCCGCAGGGCCGCTGACTGCCTCTGTCCCCGGCGCCATCACTGTCGCTCCGGATTCGTCGATCGTCGGAACTGCCGGGGCGGCAGCCACAACTGCTTGCCGGCGCCTCAGTCGGCAACTTCTCAAAAATTGGGGTGCCTTTGGCTTCGCTTGTGTCGCTGCCCTGATGATTCCATTCGTCCCTCTGCCGTCATCTATGGTGGCATCATCATCGTCATCATCAGTAGAATTCTCCGGCTGGCCCGACACCCTCGATTCAGAGCCTCTAACTAAGCTCCCTGTTACCGAAGTCAACGAGCGATTCCTGACTGACTTCCCGGGAAAGATGGCATTGTTCAAGCAGGGCGAACGCACTGTGATTATGCGCTGGATCGAGCACCCTACACGGCAGCTGCATCCCTCGTCGGACTGCTATCGCGGTCTTGGCTATTCGATCAACTGGCTTCCCCTGCAAACATATGTCCATGACGGGCGAGCGTCGCGCTGGAGCGAGTACGAGGTGCGCAAGGACAATGAGACGCTGAAGGTTCGGGAAAGCCTGCGCGATGAGCATGGTAACAGCTGGTCGGATGTGTCGTCGTGGTATTGGGCGGCGATGCTGAAAAGGACGGAGGCACCATGGTGGGCAACCACCGTGATCGAGAATGTCGGTGCCAAATCCAGGTGAAGGCTAAGTGTCAACAAATCGGGTCCGATCTCAGTGGCACGTTCGGACCAACACCCATCCTTCCTGACAGGGGAATTGCACTTGCTCTGAATCGGACAACCCACAACGGCCCAGCCCGTGCATGGTGGCCGCATCGATACCTTTTTGTCTGAGCCCAGTAGCAACCGCTGCCGGAACATGCTCGTCCAGAAGAAAGCGAATGCGGTCAAGCACTTCGTTTCAGGCAATGAACAAAGGTCGAACTGAGCTATAACACGCCATTGTTGAAAATGGAGTGCGGATTGTTTAAACGTCTGCACAAATACGGACTTTGGGAACGGAAGCCGTCGTCAAAATCATGAAGGCGCGTCGAGCGCGCGCCACAGATACCATGAAGCGATGCTGCGATAGGGTTGCCAGCGCGCACCATATGTGGTGATGACTTTCGGTGCGGGCAAATCCCGTGCGCGCGTTAGAACGGCAAAACCTTTGCGCACGCCATAATCCGTTGCAGGAAGCACATCGAGCCTGCCCAGCCTGAAAATCAGCATCATCTCGACAGTCCAGCGACCAACGCCGCGGATGCCTGTCAATCGCTCGACTATCTCATCATCTTCCATCTCATCCAGTTCCGCAAGAGACGGAACAATCCCCTCAACTGCTTTCTCCGCAAGGTCTTTTATCGCCAGCGTCTTGGCGCGGGACAGCCCCGCCGAGCGAAGCGCATCTTCGGAAATGTCGATGAAACGTTGAGGTTCCGGAAATGTTTCAGCGGCCATCACCAGCGGCGGTATTATGACGGAGTTGTCTTCTTGCTTGTCCTTCGTCGTGGCACCGCCGCCTTCTTTCTCAGCGCCCCTCGCTTTCGTACTGCCTATTGCTTTTCCGCGAGCGAGATCCTGATCTTCGGCACCGCTTGCTGTCGTGTTGCTGTTTGCCGTCCGGCGAACAAGACCTTGGCCTTCAGCGCTGCCACTAATCGTCTTGTCAGTGCCGTTATTCTCGACAAACAAAGCCTTCACGCGATTGCTTATCGTCGCTGCTGCTCTGCCTGAAAGTTGCTGGTAAATGATTGCCTCGGCAAGAGAAGCAAATGGACTGTGCATTTCTTCGATTTCCAATCTGCACGGACCGACGGCCTCGATCAGCTTGGCCATCTTCTTGTCAGCGCGAGCCAACACTTGCGTGCCTTCTCTAATTCGTTTTCTAAAACTCGTTCTGGCGCTCAGTTTCAGGGTCTCCAGGAGTTGCTTCAAGTCAGCCGGGCGCTGCCTCGACTCGTCCTCATCAAGCCGGGCGATCTTCCGCCTCCACATGAGTCCAGCCGCGCCTGTTGCTAAACGTTTCGTAATTGTATGCAGTGGTGTAAGAGAGTTTTTTGTTCGTCTTGCGGCGATAGGCTTCACCGGCTATCTTCAACAGCGCGCCAAATTCCATGTCTTTTGGCATTTCAGAAGGCGACTCGAGCACTTCTTCGAAGAATTCACGACCGTTCGCCACCACGCAGCATCGCACCTCGAGAAAACGAGCGCGAGAAAACGTCCGTTTATCGCCGACATACGCATCCAATCCAATCTCGCGCGCAAAATCCTCACCGTCGAGCAAGAACAGTTTTTCCGAAAGAATGTCCTGAAATGCCAGTATGTCCTGCGTCGACATTGAGGAAAGCATGTCGACGACCGGCTCGATCACTTTTGCGTCGTCACCCTCATTTTCCCAATCGAGCATGTCGATGATTTCCCAAAACTTGTCCTCGTCAAGAGTGCGAGAGGGTGCAGAGAAATCGAGCAGCGGAAAGCTTTCCGTCATTCTCTTCAGCAAGCTTTCATCCAAATCGCCTTCAAAGTCGAGACCGGCCTCGATATCATCTTCGGTGCGCGGAGGATGCCACTTCACCCGCACCGTCGGAATCTCTTTCTTCAGCCATTCTGTTCCCTCCCGCGTCACCTGGGTGTTGAACAGATAGACGCGAATAAGTGACTTCAGCGGCGCGAGTTTCTTCAAACCTTCATCGGTGATTTTTGTTCCGCTGAGACCAAGCTGCACGAGAGACTCAGGCAATGCAATTTCGGACAGACCCCTGTCGTCAATGCCCGTGCTGCTCATCCACAGCTCCCGTAATTTGTTCAAACCGGCAAGAGCTTTGATGCCTTCCGCGGTCACTCTGCTGTGGCTCAGTCCGAGAGACGTCAAGTTGGTGAGCTTGCCGACATGTTTAAGCCCGCGATCGGTCACGTCCGTTGAAGTGAGCTCGAGAACGCGCAAGCCGCTGAGTCCTTCGATATGCGCGAGGCTCAAATCGCTTATGTCCGAATGTCCCAGGTCCAGCACATGGAAATCGTCCGCATTGCATTCGGCAAGCGGCGATAAGGTCGCGCCCTTGGCTATGATCTTCAGTTTTACTTTGCTGCCGTCCGGAACCTTCACCGTTCCCCTGGCTTCGTCGAGGAATTCCCATTTGATAGGCTGGTTTTCGGGGGAAACGACAAGCGCCCGCACCTGGCTCAGCAACTCCCATTCCTCAGGCTGAGTGACAGGCGCATAGTAAAGCGTGCCGATAGAGCGGCGGTGCGGGAATCGGATGATCTTTGCATGCTCGGACATTGGATAAATTATCCGATAATTTCGCGCGATCTTTGCGAAAGTCTCATCCAAAGTGAGAGGTTGTTTCAAAGTGATTGACGCCGGCTCTTCCTGGAATCCTTGCATTGTCTGTACACAGAAGTTCGCCGACGCCGATCCTGTCTGTCTGGAGTGCTATGCTTTAGCCCCGAGGATTTGCATATTGGAGTCTCAATATGGATGAGATAGACGCCCAAGGCAGGCAGCTTTTAATTGACAGACCGAATCTCACGCGTGGACGGCTCAGCGTATTCCGCGAGGCTGAAAGCAATGTCGATCATTGGTTTCCGCGCTTAAACGTCACTCTTAAGCGGGCGGGAACTGACGATGTGTTGTGGCAGTGGACTACCCATGACGATCCTATCGATTTCGACGAGCCGCCTCCCTATGGTGAAGGCGTTTTGCTGGAGAAATATTTCGAGCTCGAGGCGCCGATTCGCTCTCCGCGCGGACTGGAAGCCGTTTTTCACTTGGGTCCCGGCGCCACGAACAGGGGCGCAGTCCAGCAATTCTCAGCAGCGCTTTATTTGTATCCCAATTCGTTCGACGACAGGGGCGTGCAGGTCGGCGTCCTTGATTTTACCCAGGGCCTTACGACAGGCGGCGTTCCCTTCTTCTTCAGAGTGAACTTCCCCTGGTAAGGGCGCGAAATTAGAGAGAGCTGTAAGTTCTGGCACCTTACAATTCCGGCGCTTGCGATTAGAATTTAGTAAATTGCGCCCGGTGCGACTCGAACGCACGACCAATCGGTTAAAAGCCGAGTGCTCTACCGGCTGAGCTACGGGCGCATGACATGCAAAAGCCCATCCTATCAACCACTTCAGCGAGTGTCAAGAAACAGCCCCGATTCACTTCATAGTTAATAGTGACGATTATCAAAACGCTAAAGACTTGGAAAGGCCAGGCTGTCAGAGCAGGCAAGGATTGGGCGGCTCGGCTGAAGGATTCTCCCCGATTTGCTGCATTGGCGCCTGCGCTGAGCCGATTTAAGGCGGTGATGCATGGGCTCAATGAGACAAGGCGCCGCTGTGCTCCCGTTGTCGAGCGCATCTCTCCCTACTGGGCGGCGATCCTGGTATTCGCCATCGCTATATCCGTGCGCTTCACTTATATATTGAATGGCCTCGAGCACCGCATTGCTGAATTTGGCGACGCCCATTACTACCTGACGACCGGCTCGCTTCTCGCCCGTGCTTTTCTCGATGCGCCGCACCCTGCTGCATTCTTCCAGGCGCTTGCGCCCCAGGCTGTGATTTCGCCCGAAGCTACGCAAGCTTTTGTTTCCACGTCTTTGCCCCAACGGCTGCTTCTTGACGGACCTGTGTATACCACATATCTGGCGGCGCTCGCGGCTCTGTTCGGCTTTGCCGGGGCTACGTCCGGTTTTGATAATTACACGGTAAGCCTTGCTCTTGCCAATGCTTTCATTGATTCACTGAGTTGTCTTCTTGTTTATCTAATCGCCAGGAGTGTATTTGGCAGACCGGTGGGACTTCTTTCGGCGCTTTTCCTCGCTTTCTATCCGGCAGCGGTGATAAACACGGCCCGCTGTTTTAGCGAGCCATTTGCTTACTTCGTGTTGCTCGCGTTTTTGTATGTTCTTGTGCGGGTGGAAAGTGCGGACATCACATTTAAGCGCAGATGTTGCCTGGCTTTCGTCTTGGGCATTCTCACGGGATTAGCGACACTGGCGAGGCCGGCATTCCTGCTCATAACTGTGACCGCCGCCGTCGCGGCGCTGGCCGCCGATCGAGGTCGCTTCTCCATAACACATCTGGAATGGCTCGGGAAATGGAAAGCGAAAGAACGCTCCTCTGTTTTGATTGCTGCTGCCGCTGGTGCGCTGCTGATATTTGTGCCCTGGTGCTCGTTTACCAGGGCCGGCACCGGGCAGCCGACGCTGATGATAAGCAGAGCTCCTGCGTACAATTTGTTCATCGGCAACCAAATTGCCAGCGACGGCTGGAAAACGTGGCCGGTTGCTTCTGGTTTTCCAGGCGATTTGCCGCGGGTGAAAACTGTTCTTTTTCGAACTTTCGTCAATGAGCCAGGACCGTTTGTTGCATTGCAATTGAAAAAGCTTGCGCGTTTGTGGGCCGGAGAGTGGAACGAATTTCAATATCCGCTATTCGGCATTTCATTTTCCGCGCAAAACTTGCTGCATCAGCTGCTTTTGTTGAGCGCATTTCTCGGCGCCTGTCTTGTTGCGGTCAAGGTGGCGGATTGGCGCAGCCTGCCGCTGCGCACGGTCGGTCTGATTCTCATTGCTGTGCCCTTGCTCCACTTCGTCTATTGCCTGTTCGAGCCAACATCGCGGTACGCCGTAACAGCCATGCCGTTTGTCTGCATTCTCTCCGCCTTCGGCATTTTCAGCCTCTGGAGGGATGGGTCGCGACGGCTGCTCCTTCTTGTTCTGGCAGCCGGCGCATTGTTGTTTTACTTATGCGGGCAATATACGCGTATCACGCCTCTGTTGTTGACTGTCATTCCCGCATCCGGTTTGCAAATCGCTCATGGCATCAACATTGCATTTTGGCTGACCGCTTGGATAACGCTGGCGGTAATTGCCTTCCTGTTGGTCGCCTCGGAAGAGTACGAGCCGCCGCGCAACGTGATGGCGTGTTTGGTGGCGGCAGGTTTTGGCCTTGCCTCGACAGCATGGTTTTGCTGCGCTGCATACGATCCGTCATGGCGAGAATGGCACGCCGAGCTGAGAAGCAAGCAGCAGACGGTGGTTCAGCGGATCCGTTTTCCAGCCGCGGACAAGCTCGCCAATGAATTCTCGGAAGAAGCGCTGCTCGATGCGATGGAGAGCACGGCTTTCTTGCTGATCGACTTCAAGTCGGAGACGCTGGCACCATATGTGAGGCTGTTTGTCAACAAAATTGCCTGGGACAGCATCGCCTTGCCGTGGTACCAGGTCCGGCAGAGCGATCCCGACATTGCGTCGATCATGAACATGCAGGGCAGCGCAATGGGACAGGATTGGCGAGGATTCCGTCAGTGGTGGGCGATTCCATTTCCTGCTGAGCTTGTCAACTTCGGAGAGGAAAACGAATTTGCCTTCAGTTTTGAGCCGAAACAATCTTTCAGCGGCATGCGGGTGTATGGTGACTATATGGTGCCGGGCAAGAGCGAGCAAATTCCGCTCCCTTCTCTCGAGAGCTTTTCCTGGACGAAAGGCTTCGCCACCTATGATGTGAGAGATCCCCGCGTCTATGAAAAAACAAGAATTCTTGGCCAAACAGTAAAGAGCAGTCTGTGGTTTCGCGAGCTGGAGCAAGACAAAGATATTTCGCTTGAGCATGGCAAGCAATTTGGAGACTTCCGTCTGAGAGTGGCGCTTCCTTTCGGCAGGCAGCGCCCTTCACCGCCTGAGTCGGTGGAGCAGCAGCAGGGCACGGCTTTGCCGCCACCGGATGAGACGGACTACAGCAAATACTCGCCCGTCACATTTTACAATCGCTACGAGCAAGTCACCGTCAACGGCGCCGATCCTTCGACTTTCCAATTATTTCCAAAGCCATATCCGCTGCCCGCCGAGGTCGAGCCTGGCAGTATACTGGAATTTTCCTGCGAGCAAACGAGCGGGCAGCAAAGAATCAGTGGCCCTATTATCGTGGCCATTAGCGGAAAAACCAAGGACGGTGAGGAGAAATCTCTCACGTCGCCCTGGCGGCCGACGGCCGTTCATTCTGAGGCCGTCTGGCACCATTTCTCATGCGCTGAAGTAATTCCGCCCGAGCTTGTCAGTGACTTGAAAGTGCAGGTGATGGTTTCCCCTTTCCAGGTGGACAACCTCTATCTTCATAAGGCCCGGGCGACGAGGGATGTCATTGCTCTCAAGAATATCCAGCTGACGCTCTACACGCCGATTCGCCTGCCCCGGGAGGGCATCCGCTGGCTCATCTTTTGAAGATGTGCAGCTTGTAAAACATACATGCTCTTATGTTGGCGGCTCAAAGCTTACCGCCTGGTGACTGAGCTCTCGCCATCGGCCTGACATCAAGGGGAATTGAGTTTTTGTCGCTTCTCTCTGGGGTAGGTAAAATTGTAGGCTACTGGACTAAAGAGCTTGCTGCTCCAATATTTATGGGCTGAGCGGCTCCGAGTACCCCGAAAGAGACAGTGTTCAAACGCCCCATGGTAAAGCTGCACAGGGTGCCGTCGAGACCGACGGATGTGGACCTGCGCACTTTTGTGGATGCGGCGGTTCGAGAGCGCGACAAAAGGCATCATTACTTCTGGAAGGACGAGCAGAAAAACAGCGAATTCATGCTCGCCGTGAAGTATTTGCCGTCTGCTGAAGGGGCAATGGAATGGCGGATGTATCTTGGGTCGGGAACCGATGCGCGTGAGATTTGGTTCCATATCACGCCCGACCTGGCAATGATTTACAGCATGATTGCTAAGGCCGTGGGCGTTGATTTGGAGGAAGCCGTAAAAGAAGATGCGAGGATTACTCAAAAGAGTTTGAAGGCAGCAAAGCCGCACAAAATTGCCGAACCTTTGAACACTACGACTTTTGGCAGCATAGATCCGGTAACGGAGGAAGAGCTGACCAGGTTTCGCTCACGAGCTCGCGAGGAAGCCCTTTCCGGCGACTTGAAATTGGTGCACATTACTAATCTTCTTCAGTCCATCGCGATGGGCAATATGTCCGGGCGGCTTAACGTGCGCAAGAGGCACAGCTCAGTAGAGATTTACGTTGAAAATGGTGCGCCGGTTCATGCAATCGGAACGATGGGAGACGGAGTCGACTGCCTGCTTCAGGCAATCGGCTGGCAGGAAGGCAATTTCCACTTCGAGCCGAATCTGAAGACTGATTGCCGGACGATAAACCAGAGTCTCAGCTGGATCATCATGCAAGGAGTAAAACTCCAGGACAATACTGACTATCTCAAGACGATCGGGCTTTCGGGCGACTCTGTTCTTGTGCGCACACGACCGGAAACGACGGAGCACGAATTCGAATTGATAATGGCTCGTGGCGAGCCGCTTGATATGGACCTTCTCAAAAGGCACTATCTCGCGGTTGATGACCGGCGCTCATTGAAGGACATCAACGATCTCTTCAACCTGCCTCGCAGCCAGTGGGTTCCCGTCATAGCCAATTTGATCAAATGCGAATTGGTCTCCATCAAAAAGGTCGTCCGCGGCGGGAAGATTGTCGTTGAGCCCAAGCATATCGATCGCAATTTGATAGATGCGACCGTGGGTCATCTTCTGCGGCAGGACACGGGATTCTTTACATACTCCGCTTTTCTCTACATGCTCGGACACGATGCGGAAGTCCGAGCAGGCAGCGACCGCTCCCTTTCGCTCATGGTCTTTGAAGTGAGGCAAATGCCACCGAGCACTTCCCTTGTCGGACCAACGCACCTTTCGCCCCCTGCCATGCAAGAGCTGGCGAGACGCATCAATGAGTTGAAGCGACCTTCAGATACCCTGGCACATTATGAAGGTCACGATTTTGCGATCATTATGCCGGACGCAAAACCGGCTGCAGCTCTGGTTTTGGCTGAGCGCATCATGCAATCGATGATGACAAGCTCAATCGTTAAGGGGCTCGAGCCTAACTGGCTGCAGATGTCTTTCGGTGTGGCAGCAATACCTGATGATGTCGACAATGTCGCATCACTGCTTTCGGCGGCCGAGATGGCGAAAAACAATGCTAAAGCCAATGGCAAGCCGATTGTGCTGCTTCGTGATTTGGACGCGTAGCCCCTTCCCGTCCGCTCAGATTTGCGGCCTACACCCGGTGCTCGTGGAACAATTCGACAAATCGAAGCAGTGAAACAAAAGAATGCCTTTGATTGTGAGGCGCACCGCCCCCGGTATCGGCAAGAACCCATAGACTTATCACTTACCAGAGCGGTTCACTCATTAAAGCAACTTCGAGTTAACTTGAATCAGAAGACTTGGTCAGTCCGTTGGAACAAATTGCTGGCACGCGTGAAAGAGCGATTTCAGATCAAGTTACGAAACGCGCCACGATGACGCTTGGCGCTCTACGTCGTCAAAAATCTGCCGCCAGGTCATTTCAAAGCAGCAGACTTTTCGTTGAACTGTTCCTCGTTAATCTCTTCGATCTCAGCATTCCCCTTCCTTATCGCGATACGCAGTCGCAAAACTGTCTCTAAGTTATCCCATGTCTACAGTATTCTGCACCGTTGAACCCGCTTGCCTCCCAGTCCCTGAGGACATCACGCAGTGCCACTCCGCTTCCGAATCGCGCCGTCCACGAGTACGCAGATGAAGCCTTGTCTCCCTGCAGCACCGATTGGCGAACCTACCAGTGGCTGACCACGAAGTTAGACTCGCAGGAAGCGACGGCGCGCCCATGCTGATTGTCACATGCTGTGAGTTGCTCGCCGTCGCTCCGTAGAGTCGTACAACGAAGTAAGTCAAGCACCATATAGGAATTCCGCCAAAGGCGGCTAC
>DATNRC010000601.1:0-8027 GCA_036703705.1 Candidatus Obscuribacterales bacterium | reverse complement strand
CGACACAATCGGAGCATACCGCCACATCCGGTGGCACAGCAGTCAGCTCGCAATTGCCTGACGCGCTCGGGACAATTTCAAACTTCTCGCCGGGAGCATGGCAAACGCTGCGCTCAATTTGCACCATCGAGTCAATACTTGCCAGCGGAGGCAAATCGGTTTTGAGCCTGGACAAAAACTGCTCAAGCCGGTAGTCGTCACCCTCGGCTTGAATTTCCAGCGCCGTGCCTACGTTGCGGGCAAACCCGGTGATACCGAGCTCTTCAGCGAGCCGAAAGACGAAAGGCCTGAATCCCACGCCCTGCACCACGCCCGCAAGGAGCACATTGACACGGACCAAACTAGCAATCTCAGCCATTGGTAATCAATAGATTCTATAGCCTGGAAAATTGTAGCAATTGATGCGCAAGTAACTATCTCCTTTGTAATCATTCTCTAGGATGATTCCTAAGGCTGATTTGCCAACCTAAAGACTGATCTCCAATATGATTGCCAACAGTTAAGATGGCCTCTGAGCAAAAATTTGGCGCCCAGCCCATTTCAACCAATTTTTGTCCTCCTGTAAGACCGCCGGCCCGGCAGCCGTAATTGAAATTGGAATCCAATGCCTCTTAAATTCCCGACCGCCCGACTTTTGGTTTGCAATATGATGCTCGATCAAGCGCGTGATTGCGCGACAGCTTGCGTTCATGGCGCTTACGAATATGGCATCGTTGCCCCGGGCAGCCTGGACAATTGGCTGAAGAATTTTCACCCTTCCGAGGGAGCTTGCGGTTCGCTTCTGGCAGCGCGCGAAATTGTAGAACAGCATTTCCTCCAGCGCCGACACCTTTCACATGGCAATGACGGCAGCAATGGCAATGGAGCATGCCCGGCTGAAGAAGATCTGCTGTCTCTTGCCGCAAGCACCTGGACTGAAATCGAGCACGACATACAATGCTACCGGAAGATGAAAAGCGGCACTTTTTCCAGCCATCCCAATAGCCCGAAAAATCCCATGGATTGTGGGCTTTTTGCGCCGATTGTTTTCGATTTCGTCCTTCAGCACATAAGTCGCTATTGACGGCTGACTTTCTTTTAGCCGGACGGACGATGAATATAGGCTTAGCGATTGATGAGCAAATCACGTCCCGACCTTAGGATGGGCATGAGAGCAGCTGAGAGATCATCGCGTGGCAGTGCAAAGTTCAAATGTAAGGCCCAGTCCGAGTATCCTGTCTGAGGCGATTAACGACGGAGCGCATGAAATGAGGCTGCATGCGCTGGACATCGCATCAGTGTATGAGCGGCTTCACACTGCTGAAGAAGGATTGTCGGCTGCCGAAGCAGCAAAAAGACTGGCAGAGAGTGGAAGAAACCGGCTTCCCCTGCCTGAGCGCACACCTCTGGCCATTCGCTTTCTGGCGAATTTCACGCACTTGATGGCACTTTTGCTTTGGGTTGGCGGCATTGCCGCCTTTCTGGCAAAACTGCCTCAGCTGGCAATTGCCATCTGGATGGTAAACATCATCAACGGCATCTTCAGCTTCTTTCAAGAGTACAGAGCGGAGCGCGCCACCGCTGCCCTTAAGAAGTTGCTTCCGGTGCTCGTAAAAGTAATCAGGGGCGGTCAAGAGATTGAAATCTCCGCTGAAGAAGTCGTAATCGGTGACGTGCTCGTTCTTCAAGAAGGCGACCGTGTCCCTGCTGACGCGCGCATAGTAGAGGAAAATCGATTGGAGATCGATCAATCGACCGTCACTGGCGAGTCGCATCCCATAAGAAAGTCGGCCCGAGCATTCCTGAGCTCATTCACAAGCGTGGCTGATATCCCGAACGTCGTTCTATCCGGAACCTCCATCCTGAGCGGTGACGGAAAAGCAGTCGTCTTCGCCACCGGAGCACATTCCGAATTCGGCAGAATTGCTCACCTCACGCAAAGCGTCCAGGATGACATCAGTCCTCTGCAAAAGGAGCTCGGCCGGGTCACCCATATCGTGACTATACTTGCCACCGGTATTGGTTTCGTTATGTTCTTGTTGGCCACTGCATTCGGGCACATCTCGCTTTCTGATTCATTCGTTTTCTCGATGGGAATGATCGTTTGTTTCGTTCCTGAAGGCATGCTGCCCACAGTAACGCTCTCGCTGGCCATGGCCGTACAGAGGATGGCAGGGCAAAAGGCGCTGGTCAAGCGGCTCTCAGCAGTGGAAACACTTGGCTGCACAAACGTGATATGCACGGACAAAACCGGCACTCTCACCAAGAACGAGATGACGGTGACAAATTGCTTTGCTGCAGGAAGGCATTACTCGTGGGGAGGAATCGGCTACTCTCCAGTTGGCACGATAAGGGCAAGCGCCAAGCCCTTCCTGGATGAGCACGCCCAATGTGGGCAATTCCAGGATGAGGCGGGTTTGGCTGAGGAATCTCCGAATTCTCCCTTGTCACATGAAGTTTGTCTTGATGACGACCAGGCTCTTAAAGAGCTGCTGACAGCAGCATCGCTGTGCACCAACGCGCGTCTAGTCGCTCCGGGCGAGCATTCTCACGCCTGGACGGTGCTTGGAGACCCTACCGAAGGAGCGCTTATTGTGGCGGCTGCCAAAGCATCTCTTTGCCGGGACGCGCTGTTGGAAGAATATCCACGGACAGCTGAGGTGGCTTTCGATCCGCATCGCAAGCGGATGACGACCATTCACCGGAGCGGCCAACAGTATTTTGCTTGCGTCAAAGGCGGCGCGCGAGAGATTCTCGAGTTGTGCACGAGCATAAGAACACGTGATGGCGCAATCGCGCTCTCCGATGAGGAACGCATGAGAATCATTGAAATCCATGACCTTTATGCCAGGCAAGGATTGCGCGTGCTCGGCGTCGCCCGTCGCTCTCTTTCAAGCCTATTTGACGTTGATCGACCGGATGAAATTGAAACCGACTTGATGTTCCTCGGTCTGATGGCGATGCTCGATCCGCCGCGCAGCGAGATCAGAGAGTCCGTGGAGCTCTGCCGTGAAGCGGGGATACGCATAATCATGATTACCGGCGACTATGGGCTGACGGCAGAATCGATCGCCCGCAAAGTGGGAATAGTCACGCCCGGAAAGACAGCTACCGTTATCACAGGCGAGCAACTTGATCGCCTGACCGACAAGGAGCTTTCGCTTTGCTTGCAGAAGGAAGTCATTTTTGCCCGCACCTATCCGGAGCAAAAGCTGCGTGTGGTAAAAGCATTGCAAGCTCTCAGCAATGTTGTTGCGGTCACAGGTGACGGGGTCAACGACGCACCGGCGCTGAAACAAGCAGACATTGGGGTGGCCATGGGCATAAAGGGCACGGATGTGGCCCGGGAAGCCGCGGATATGATACTCATCGATGACAACTTCGCCACTATCGTAAGAGCGGTCGAAGAGGGGCGCGCAGTGTATGCCAACATCAAGAAGTTTGCCGTCTATGTCTTCAACAGCAATATGGCTGAGGCCATTCCTTTCGTAGCCATGCTCTTTTCGGGCGGCAGAATACCCCTGCCGTTGACTGTGATGCAGGTGCTGTCGATAGATCTGGGCACGGATATGGTGCCTGCCATCGCCCTTGGTGCAGAGCGCGCCGAGCCCGGCATCATGTCCCAGCCCCCGCGCAACCGAGCCGAGCCGTTGTTGAGCCGAGATCTTCTCACCAAGGCACTGCTCTGGTACGGACTGATCGAAGGCGCGGCATGCATGTCGGCCTACTTTTTCTTCAATCTGCACAACGGCTGGCCGCGGGTGCCTCTTGCTCAGGTCGGCACGGAGCAGTACCGGGCCGCCACCACAATGACGCTTTTAGGAGTGGTAGCCACGCAAATCGGCGCCGTGTTGTGTTGCCGCACGGAGCTTGTCTCGATTACGAAGGTAAGCCTCTTCTCCAATCGGCTCATCTGGCTGGGAATCGCCATTGAAATCCTGCTTGTCTCATTGTTGATGTACGTTCCCTGCCTGCAAAACACATTCAATACCGCACCGCTCTCGCTGGTCGATCTGGTCTTTGTCTCAGCCTGGATCCCGCTCATTATCATTCTCGATGAGGCGCGCAAGGCGCTTCTCCGGTCGCGAAAGGAAAATGCCGGTCCGAGCCGCACTCCTTAAGCGCTTGTATCCGAGAGACTGGCGGGCAGTGAGAAGCCGAAGGTGCTGCCCTTGCCGAGCGTGCTTTCGCACCAGATCTTGCCTCCGTGCAGCTCTATAATCTTGCGACAGAGATAAAGACCCAGTCCCGTGCTCGCGTAATAGCGACCGCCGGATGCCGCCTGCCAGAATCTCTGAAAAAGCTTTGGTTTATCTTCCTCGGAAATGCCGCGTCCGGTATCAGAGACTTTCAAAACGGTTGCTTGCTCCTGCTGCTCGATCGCCACCTCGATCCGCCCGCCTTTGGCCGTGTATTTCAAGGAATTGTCTATGAAGTTTTGAATCACCCTGCGGACTTCCTCTACATCGCACATGACAAGGACAGGGTCGGCAGGCTCGACAAAATCGAGCGTAATATGCTTTTCGGCAGCCAGCGGCTTGAGCTCATTGACAATGCGCGACACCGTATCCGAGAAGTTGACCGGAGCCAGGTGCAATTGCTTGGCCCCGCTGTCGTATCGATAAACGTCAAGCAAGGTCAAAACCATGCGATACATTGCGTCATTGCTCTGGTGAATGGTCTCCAAAAGCTGGCGTTGCGAATCTCCTATGGGGCCGAAATCGCCTTCCATGAGGAGATTCAAGGCACGATTGGCAGCAAGTATGGGAGTTTTTAAATCGTGCGTGAGAGTGGCGACAAAGTCCTCCCGTTGCTGCTGCAATCTCACGCGGTCCGTCACACTCGAGAACATGGCCACGAGACTCCCCTGCGAGCCGCCGTCCTTGACCGGCCAAACCGCCCAGTCCCAATATCCAATCTCGGCTTCGGTCCGAGAAAGGCTAAGCGGATCTGAGTGAAAGCGGAAGGAATGCCCGGTGCGCAGAGCTTCTTCGAAAGTCTCCTTCTCCAGGTAAGGACACAAATCGAACAATCGTTTGCCGATGATGTCCTCGCGAGTTTTCACGGACAATATCTGCACAAATTCCTCGTTGCATTCCATGCATGTAAAGTCGTTGTTGACGTGCACAATGCCTATGGGTGCGCTTTCAACAATGCTTTTTGTCACGCGCCGCTCCGTCTCCAGCTCGCGGATGGCATCGCGATGGCTGCGAATGGCGGACTCCTTCGCCGCGATATAAGTGTCGATAGCAAGGCCCATGTCAAAAAAAATCAATTTGATGAGAGTGCAAGTCATATTGTCCCGTTTGGCAGGCTCTTTCTCGTACTTCTCTCTGATCAATTTGTAAATATAAATGAGCGCCCGGCTGTATGCGCCCAGGTACCATTTGGGATCGAGCTCGATTCTGTAGTGGGTTGAGCCGACGCGCAGGCGGTCACTGACATAATCTGCCCCATACTTTCCTTTCGCCAGCTGCTTGAAGTACTGGGCTTGAGCATTGCGAGCCCGATTGAGGACCTTTTCGTCCGGAAAGAAAGAGCGGGTCTCCTCAAATTTCAAGAAATGCGAATACAGATGTTCCATCATGTCATCGACATGTTCGCCGATTAGCGCATCGAGCTCTGAGAGTACAGTTTGGTCGACCTCCGTGAGCTCGAGCCATTGCCGCCTCATATCCACTTCGCCTTCGGACAGTCCGGTGTTTGCTTCGCGTGGATTGTTGCCCGGTCTTGCACTTTGATGTTGTTCAGTCTTCGGTTTGGCCAATTTTTTACATAGTCCGTCTAGAGCCGTGGTCGGTAAGTATTGTACGAGACCACACCCCTTGTCATGGCATTTACTCAAGACCGCAGCCAAAAATGCATATAATGTCTTGTTCCGATGGTTTACTGCAACAGCCTATCTTCGGATTCTCACACCCATAAATGTAAAGGTTGCAACCAAAATGTCGAGCGAAGAAGCCACCTCCAGCGAACCCATCCGGGTCGTCCTGGTTGAAGATCACCTCCTGACAAGAATCGGATTGAAGACAGTGCTCGAGCGCACTCCGGATATTCGCGTGGTCGGCGAAGCGGAAAATGGAGAAGAAGCGGTGCGGGTGGTCGATGAAATAGACCCCGATGTGATTCTGATGGATGTCGGCATGCCAATAATGGACGGCATCGAAGCAGCGAAGAAGATTCGCAGCAAGCATAAAGACGCCAACATCATCATGCTCACCTCACACGACAACGAACAGGACATCTTCGCCTCACTATCGGCCGGAGCCGGCGGCTATTGCTTGAAGGACGTGGCGCCCGAACGCTTGTATACGGCTATTCGCAGCGTGAATGAAGGCGATGTTTGGCTTGACTCGACAATTGCCAATAAGGTCGTGAAATATTACGGCTCCGGAGAGCCATCTGCCCAGCCGGCAGCAGCAGCACCGCAGAAAGCTGAAAGCACTCCGCCTGCAAGCGCCCCGACAAGGCCGCCTCTGCCCAATCTGCCCGATCCTCTGTCGCAACGCGAGCTCGAGGTCCTCAACTTATTAGTTGAGGGGTTGTCAAACCAGGAGATTGCAGACCGCCTGATAATTTCTCTTGCCACGGCCAAGACGCACGTGCGCAACATCTTGAACAAGCTGGCTGTCGATGATCGGACCCAGGCCGCGGTACAGGCGATGCGCCGCGGTCTTGTTTAATATCAGTCTCAAGATTGACCGAAAGAGTCCAAATCTCGGCATCATGGACGAAGCGATTCTTTCATGCAGGCAGTACAAATGAAGAGAGGAAAACTCACGAAGGAGTACGAAGCCGTGAAAATCATTATCGCCATCGATGATTCGCCTTATTCGCAAAAGGTGATTGAGAGCGTCGCCAAACGGCAGTGGCCGGACACCGCCCAATTCAAAATTCTCACCGTGCTCGAGCCTGTTTGCGTCGAGCCCGAAGACAATGGCGATTTCAAAGAACTGCTCGAGCAGGTCTATCATCGCCGGCGTGAAAGCGCGCATAAATTGCTGAATCATGCGCGCGATCAATTGCTGAAGGTAGCCGACGAGGGGCGAGTGCACTTTGAGATTAGAGAAGGCATTCCAAAACACGAAATCGTCGATTGCGCCGTAGAATGGAACGCCGACAAAATCATGCTCGGCGCACACGGGCACGGCATTTGCCCTCACAATGTGATTGGCGGTGTGTCGCGCAACGTGGCAGCGACCGCTCCCTGCACGGTTGAAATTGTAAGACCGCGTCAGGACTCGCACAAAGGGCATGCAGCAAAGTCCGGCAGCGCCGTCGTTGCACAGTAAGTAAGGCAATCCGCCCGCCTCGCCGATTTCCTTCACCGGCGCCATAACTGGCTCAACCGTTAGCGAAGGATCATTGCGAGCGAAAAGGGAAAAGACACCCGCTTTCCTCCACGGGGGACAATAGTGACAGCAAAGACCTGATCCGAAAACGGCTGGAGTGCCGGGAGCATATGTTTAAAAATCGACTGGAAGCCGGGCTCAGATTAGCCGCCAGATTGCAGGAAATTCAAGAAGGTCAGGAAGGCTGGCACGGCACTGAAATGGTGGCAATAGGGCTCCCCAGGGGCGGGGTGCCGGTAGCTTCAGTGGTGGCACAAGTATTGGGTTGCCCCCTGGATATTCTCTGCTCCAAAAAGATTCCCGCCCCTCAGAATCCCGAGGTAGCCCTCGGTGCGGTTTCGTCCGGCGGAACAGTGATCATCGAGCAAAGTTGGGCGCGCTTCATGAGTGCCGACAAAGAATACATAGACGCACAAGTCCAACGGCTGACACTGGAAACCAGGAAACGAGAGCATGAGCTTTTGATGAATGCGGGCATTTGCGAACGCCCATCGGTGGCGAACAAAACAGCGATTATCGTTGATGATGGTATCGCCACTGGTATGACGTCCCTTGCCGCGCTCAAAGACGTGAAAGCACGCAATCCAAAAGCGCTTGTCCTGGCGACGCCCGTAATTGCCGAGGACACATATTTCCAATTGCTCAGGGAATGCGACATGCTGGTGGCACTGGAGACGCCTCGCGACTTCGTGGCGG
>DATNRC010000600.1:0-7327 GCA_036703705.1 Candidatus Obscuribacterales bacterium | reverse complement strand
CCGCACTCTAAACCAAGCTGGTACTCGCGATATTCACAAGCGTGCGGTAACATATACGTCGCATGAACTGTGGGATAAACCAACAATGCCGATTACCGTTTCACAGAAGACCCTTATTTCCGCTATTTGCGCTTGCCTTCTATTGAGCGGCTGCACAAAGAGCCAGGCTAATGACAGCGAAGCATCGCCTCGATTGCTGGAGAACATTTCATATATACCTGGCAGCAACAATCCCGCGCAGACGCTCGATTTGTTCTTTCCGGAAAATGCAAAGGGCAAACTGCCGCTCATTGTCTGGATACACGGCGGGGCATGGCTTGGCGGAGACAAAGAGCCGGCGCCCATTGGACAGTTTCTCAACCATGGTTACGCAGCCGCCAGCATCAACTATCGCTTGAGCAGCGAGAGCAAGTTTCCCGCCCAAATACATGACTGCAAAGCAGCGATTCGCTTTCTGCGCGCCAATGCAGACAAATACAACATCGACCCCAATAGAATTGGAGTTTTTGGGCTTTCCGCAGGCGGGCATTTGTGCGCTCTTATGGGAGTGACTAACGGCGAAAAACAGTTTGAGGGCAATGAAGGAATAACCAATCAATCGAGCGCTGTTCAAGCCGTGTGCGATTGGTGCGGTCCAAGTGATTTGTTTACGATAAGACAACAGGCGGGCAACAATTCCGAGCTCGATTATTCTTCGGAAAAATCGCCGGTGCGGCAACTGCTCGGCGGAGAGGTGAACACCATGAAAGACGCGGCTCGCCTGGCGAGTCCTGTCTTTTTTGCATCGAAAGGAGATCCGCCCTTTCTGATCATGCACGGCAACAAGGATGTCGTGGTGCCGCTGAAGCAGAGCGAAGAGCTGCATGAAGCTTTAAAGAAAGCACAAGTGCAAACCACTTTTCAGGTGGTGAAAGACGCTCCTCATTGGTTTCTAACGGCAGAAAACGTGAGACGAGTGGTGGAGTTTTTTGATGACCACCTCAAACCAATGCCGAATACGGCAAGCACTCAATAACGACGCTCGCCAGGGCAATCGCATACGCAACGCGAGACAGCCTCGGGAACTCAGCGCGAGATGGCCTCGGGAACTCAGCCTTGCTAGTTATCGCATTCTTCAAATTCGGGGGCGAGCGCCTGGCAAATGGAAGAGCCCTGGGCTTGCACTTCATACGAGAGCTCCTCGAGCTTGGTTTCGATCGAGCTCAGCTTCTCGACGATTTGCTCAAGACTGGTGGCGATCCTCTCGGCAATCTGGTTTTCCATGTGCAGCTCCTAATATAGAGTTTTACATTGACTTTGGTCCGGACTTTGATCCGGGCTTTGATCCGGGCTTTGATTCGGGCTTTGATCCGGGCTTTGGTCCGGGCTTTGATTCGGGCTTTGGTCCGGGCTTTGGTCCGGCTTAGATCCGGGCTCCGAACATTGATCCGGGCTTGATCCGGACTTTGGCTCGGCTTAGATCCGGGCTCCGAATTTTGATCCGGACTTTGATCCGGACTTGATCCGGAGTTTGATGCGACGCTCATTGTACAGCGTCGACCGACGGCACAAATAATTTGCCGGCCCGGTGCATTTACAGTTGTGTAAATGCGCTCGCATTCTAGCAAATGCGACTTGCTTGAAAAAGCGAAACTTTTGCCACGGGCGCGTGTATGAGTAATTGCAAGGCGCCGCTGCCGCCAATTTATCTACGTCAAATCACAGGAGATGGGACATGCACTCATCAAGAAAACCTTTACTAGTTCTTTGCGCCGCGATTTTGTCGATTGGCACCGGCACTCTGTATTGCTCGCAAGCATTTGCCCAACAAATGCCGGCGATGTTGAGAGGTCTTGTTTCCTCCAATTGGTATCAAGTTTCGCTGAACAATCTTGGGCAGCAAGCTTACATAAATGAATCAGGAAATTTCGTCTTATTGCCGGGCGCAGGCGTGGCCGGAAACTCAGTGCAGATATTCACCGGCCCGATGGGCAATCAATGGTATGTCGACAAAACAGGTGCTCGCGTGAACATACCGCCTCAAAGCACGTCATCGAATGCAACATCGTCAGGCTATCCGCCGAGTTCTTCGTCATACCCGCCCGCAACCTCATCGTCCCAGCCCGCAAGCAGCCTGCCGCCAATCAACATCAGTCCTGTCGTGCCGATTTATCCTTACGGCTCAACGCCCTACAACAGCGCATATCCGTACAATCCATACTATCGGCCGCCCGTCAATGTGAATGCAAGCGGCAATGTGATTTACCCGCCGGCAACAACTTATACGACAACGCCGACCACGACCTGCACGACAACGCCGTCAACGACCTACACGACAACGCCGACGACAACTTACACGACAACACCAAGCACAACATCGACATCGTCGACAACTTCAAGCAGCGCCGATGCTTCAAATCAAGCACCAACCTATCCCACCGGCAGCGGACAGGCATCGGTGCCAACCACTTATCCAGGCTACTCAACAGCACAGAGCTATCCAGCAGCAAGCCAGCAAAGGCAGGCGGCAAATC
The DNA here is from genome assembly GCA_036703705.1 of Candidatus Obscuribacterales bacterium. Lineage (GTDB taxonomy): Bacteria > Cyanobacteriota > Vampirovibrionia > Obscuribacterales > Obscuribacteraceae > DATNRC01. The sequence continues at coordinate 4,814 of DATNRC010000600.1, read as the reverse complement.
AAATGCCCTGGCAGCCCGCTGAAGGAGGACCCTTTTCATCAAGAGCCGGCAATGGCAAAAACGGGCAAATCGGCTTTGCCGGCGATTCTGCGGGGGGCCCGAAGCAGGGAGGGCGTCGTAGCGGAGGACTGTTCGGGCAACGCGGACAGGGCGACGGTCTGGCCGGCTCAGCGGCTGGATCATCCGGACGCTCCCTCTTCGGGGGGCGCAATGCGCGGGGGATGGAGCAGGGGGCCGGGCGCGGCTTCGGCGGCGGTATGCAACTCGGCCGCCAAGCGGGAGCGGGGCAGGCAATGGCGCGGCAAGGAGGAGCCTTTGCCAAGGCCGGCAACATGAGCGGTGGAGGAGCCTTTGCCAAGGCCGGCAACATGAGTCGTGGAGGCGCCTTTGCCAAGGCTGGCAACATGAGTCGTGGAGGCGCACGCGGAGGTGGAATGGCGCATGGCAGCAGAGGTGGAGGAAGGCGCCGCTAGACAGTTTGAACAGCCGGTCACCGGGGTCCGCTGCGTCCAGCGGACCTCGTTGTCGCGTGCAACCTTTCTTTGCGGCGAGCAACCTTTTATACTGATGTGCGTCTGAAGACGGGAGAATGATGTTAAGAGTCCGTCGCCCCGCAATGCGTCCACAAATGCCGAAGGTGGATATTACCTTGAAACCGACAAATAAAACGAAACAATCAATCGTGGGCATGACACTTGCGCTCACCGGCGTTTGTTATGCCTTCTTGCCCGCCGGCTGCCAGGAGTCCAGCCAGGAAAGAAGAATCAGCATCAGCCAGGGATCCTCGGATGCAGTATCACCGGTGATGCTATATCGCCGCTGCTGGAAGCTCATCAACGATTTGTTTTACGATCAGACTTTCAACGGCCAGAATTGGCAACGCTGGGAGCATCATTACGACGGCAAGATCAAAACATCGGATGACGCTTATAAAGCCATTGAAACAATGCTGGCCAGTCTCGGCGATCCATACACCAGGTTTTTGAATCCTGAAGCATTCATGGATGAGAAGAACCAGATTTCGGCGCATTTGTTCGGAGTAGGCATTCAGTTGGGGATGAGCGATCTGAAGAAAGTGGTCGTCATCGCTCCCATTCATGGCAGTCCGGCGTTCAATGCCGGTGTGCTGCCGGGCGACGAGATCATCGAAGTGGACGGCAAAATCATCGCCGGACAATCGCTTGATACAGTGGTAAAGCAAATTCGCGGACCGATCGACAGTGAAGTGAAATTGACAATGTTGCGGGACGGGAAACGCATCACCTTGAATCTCAAGAGAGCGGAAATTCCCATCAAAGCAGTTACGAAAGCGGTCATTTTACCCGGCAACATCGGCTACATCCGGCTTGACAGCTTCATTTCCGTTAAAGCTCCGCAGGAAGTGCGGGAAGCACTGGAGAAGGTTGAGAGCGCCGATGGGCTTATTCTCGATCTCAGGAATAATCCGGGCGGACTTCTGGACAATTCGGTTCAAATTGCCAATATGTTTCTCCAGGGTGGAATTATCGTCAGCACCAAAGACAGTGCTGAGCACGTGCGCCCGACAATGGCATCAGGCAATCCCATCTACAACAAGCCCATCGTTACTCTGGTCAACGAAGGCAGCGCCTCAGCGGCCGAGATTCTTGCTGCGGCATTGAAAGACAATCAACGCGCTACGCTTGTCGGCGACAAGACCTTCGGCAAAGGTCTCGTGCAGGCAATTCAGAAGCTCGATGACGGCTCTGGGATGAATTTCAGCATCGCGCGCTATCTCACAGCGGGTGGTGCTGATATTCACAAGAAAGGCGTCCATCCAAACATCAAGGTAACCTTATCAATTGACGATTACAAGGCAGGCATCGGTCCCTGGTGGATCGATCCCAAGTTCCGGCGTTTCAATCGCGAGCCGACGGACGGCTATGATCTCGCGCTCCTGCGCGCCATCAACGCGATGAAAAACGAGCTCAATAGCGCCAGGGGCATTCCCGCCGAGCCGTTCGATGAAGCGAAAGTGAAGAAAGAAGTGCTTGAGAAGCTGGCTTCGCTCAGCCCAGCAAAGCCAAGCTCCGAAGCTACGCCCTGATGCCGGCTATTAACCGTCGGCTGGAGGCGCTGCCAAAGTCGCCAGCGCTTCATGCGCCCTGGCGACGCCGTTTTTCGCGGCTTGCTCGAACCAGTAACGCGCCTTTTCCGGATCGACCGCCACACCCTTGCCTTGCTGATAAGCGACGCCAAGATCGTATTGAGCGCGGGCAGAGCCCTTCATCGCCGCATCCGTATACCATTTGATTGCCTGATGCAAATCGCGTTCTATACCTTCGCCGCGATCGTAGATCATGGCCAGACAAAACATGGCATCCGCATCACCGTTCGCTGCGGCCCGGGCATACCATTCGATGGCTTTTTGAACGTCCCGTGTTACACCATGCCCATTGAGATACATATCAGCAAGGTTGTATTGAGCCGCCGAAATGCCCTGCCGGGCAGCGCGCTCGTACCAATGCGCGGCAAGTGCGGGGTCCTTCTCGAGACCCTCCCCCCTTATCAGGCGGAAGGCAAGCGCAAATTGCGATTGCGCGTCTCCTGCTTCCGCTTTAGAAATTAGATCTTGAATGTCCATCGCTCACTTTGCCACAATGGACAGGGTAGCAGGGAGTAAGCGCAGCGTGAAGAGTTATGTCAAAGTGCAAGCGATCTGGACGGCGGCGATTGTCTTTTCAATCGCCAGTACGATTGCGGCAGCACCTTCACTGTCTCAAACCGCTTTTCGCGCCGTTGCCGGAGCAAGCTGTGCGAGCCTTGGCACGCTGACCTTGCATGATGCGAAACGCAACAAAGACATCGCGGTGCGCGTAACCTATCCGACGCGGGATGGAACATATCCTGTAATTTTGTTTTCCCACGGCGCGGGCGGGTCAAAGGACAGCTATACCTATCTGTCCACTTATTGGGCGGAGCATGGATACGTCGTAATCCAGCCCACGCATCAAGATTCGATTGGCCGCCCGGCGAGCGCGCGCGAGGGACTGAGGAAGCTCTTGCAAGTGATAAGAAAGATTCCCCTCGATTATGCGGGTTGGGAAAATCGCTCTCGCGATGTTTCTTTTGTCATCGACTGTCTGCCCCGCATTCAGAGGGACGTCCCGGTGAAGCTCGACACTGCTCGCATCGGCATCGGGGGCCACTCTTATGGGGCCTTCACATCTGTCATCAAATGTGGTGGCAAAGTTCCGGGGAATGCACTGCCTTATCTGCATGATGCCAAGGATGACAGATTCAAAGCGCTCCTTGCCATCTCGCCGCAAGCCGTGCGCAAAAGCGCCAAAGAATTCGGATTCGACGACAAAAATGCATGGGCAAACATTCGCGTGCCGGCTATGTATATGACCGGCACTTACGATCAAACGGGATGGACGAAGGCGGCGAACAGAAAACAAGCCTTTGATGGCAGCCCTCACGGTGACAAATACTTTGTTGTCATAGATGGCGCCAACCACATGACTTTCGCCGGTCCGAGCCGCATCAGCCCGCGAACCGCGTTGGCAGGTCCGAGCCGCATCAGTCCGCCAACTACGCTTAAAAATACGATGGACAAGGAGTCCGCCGCCGCACCTCTTGCCGCTTCCGCAGCCATGAATGCCGGCACGGGTTTTCAGCGGCGAAGACTTTTGGGCGAGCGCGGCGCTTCGCAGAGCATTGCGGCAGGGCTTTCTCAGCGTTTCGGTCCGCCCGAGAAAGGAGACCGCGCGACAATGCTCAAATCGGTTGAGCTTGTCACAACTGCTTTCTGGGACAGGTATCTCAAGGGCGATATTAAGGGAGCGGAATTTCTCAGCAATTATCAAAGCATGAGCGGCTCAAAGCAAGACCACGCCAATTTCAAGATTGAGACGAAGTAAGAATTGCGATGCAGTTCGAATTGCGATGCAGTTCGAATTGCGATCAAAGTTCGAATTGAGATCAAGAATGAGATCACGTTCGCATTGCGATGCAGTTTGAATGAGATCAAGTTCGAATTGAGACGAAGTAAGAATCGAGATTTATTTGATCTGAAACACATAGTCACGCTGCACTGCTGAGAAGCGCTTGTCCTTCGACAGCTTCTTCTCCGCCTCGACCAATTTGCCCTTCTCGACTTTGACCACATAATAGGCCAGTTCGCCCTCGCCGTTCGTTTCGACAATCTGTCCCTTAGCTTCCTTTATTACTTGCTTGATTTCTTCCGGATCGGCTCCGCGAGCTGCCATGATGAGAAGTACATCCTCTCTATAGCTTTGCCCTCTGGCTGGCGCAGAAGCAGGCGGCGCATTTGAGACCTGCGAGCCTGCCTCATCGGCAAACGCTTGAAGGCTCATCTGCCCGCCGACAATAAGCGCAGAAAGACATGGCACGAATAACTTGACAGCGATGCCGGCGACGGGTTTCAAAAGAAGCGCAGGGGATTTGGGCATCGATGTTTCCTCAGTTTCAAGCTTATCTTTTCTCTTATTCCCGCGTGCTAGCCCGGCAATGGGCGAAGTGCTGGCATTGTTTTTCGCGAAATTGTCGAGACCTTACTAATGCGATTCCAGGGGAGAGATCGATTCTCAAGATTCATGCTCAAGACTTATGCACAAGTTTCAAGTTTCAGGCTCAAGTTTCAGGCTCAAGTTTCAAGTTTCATTCTCAAGACTCATGCTCAAGTTTCATTCTTAACCTAAGTTACATCCTGACAGGTCCGAACAAGTTAAATTTCGGTCGGGAATCGGATTTGTAGTGCTGCAAAACCGCAAATTTTCGTATGGAGCAGCTTTGATTCGTCGATGTAGTGACTCAAATTTGCTGCCAAGATC
>DATNRC010000599.1:0-4192 GCA_036703705.1 Candidatus Obscuribacterales bacterium | reverse complement strand
TGCGCTCAATCAAGTTGGTGCATTTCTGCGCAACAAGCTGGCTGACCGTGAGGTTGCCGAACAGTATTTTCATGACATGGCTCAAGCCAACAACGCCAAAATGCTGGGCAAGAACAGCATCAATCTCGAAGATTATGGCGTGAGCTTCGTGAAACGCGGCGGCTCCACGAATGTGGAGGTCGATCCAAAAATTGTCGAGGCCGCCAATGCGAAAGACGTTATGCCCGTAAACACAAGCGGTCCTTCATCCCCCAACGGCAACAAATACATGTGCGGCTACCAGCCCTTTTCCGTGTCACTGCCTGCCACGGGCGACACGCTTACATTCGTCGGTGTGACGGTGTGCCCGCAAGACAGACCGCACTTGATCCAGTATGGAGCGTTCCTGCAAGAAGCAAACGACGACTTTGCGGTCGGCAAAGGAGTGCCAGGCTATCCGGAGAGCACTTTGCCTCCCAATAGCTTTATGTCCAAGGGCAACAGCCTGGAAAGCAAATCTTCCAAATTTACCAATGCGGTGGCAGCAGCAATTGTCGGCTCACTGGACAGGCAGTTCTCCATGAATATGGAATACGGATACTTGGAGATCAAGAACGGGCCGTCCCATCAAGGACCGAAAGGCGGCCATGCCTTGCAGGGCAAAGACGTGTTTTGCCACGCTCTTTCGGGAGAAGGCATATACATCACTGGCACCGAAAACAAAGACTACTTCTGCACGCGCAATGAAGTGTCGACCACAAAGTCGCTCGACGTCAATCCCAATATGACGCTTAACGAGCTCAGAAACGAGCTGACAGCGGCAAACGAAGACTTCGAAGTTTCCCATGACGACCTGGAGCATGATCTCAATTCCGTCAACGGGCACAACGGCGATTGGTATCACAAGCTCATGAGAAGATCGATGGAATTGACGTCAATAGACAATTACATAGATCAGTGGTACCGCTACAACAAAATCGAGAACCGCCTCGTCAAAATGCTCTTGTGGAGAAACAACATCCCCGATAAAGAAGAATCGTTGAAAGTAATTCGCCACCGAGATGGATCGAAGCTTACGAGGAAAGAACTGCTGAAAATTGACGAGCATACGAAAGACTTGATTTTCTGGCATGATTACAAACAAGACAAAGGCCCCAACAGCAAAGAGTTGCTCATGCTTGAAGCGTTCAAAAAGGGCTACGATCAGTACGGCACCCAGGACAGCGGACACATTCAGGGCAATGGCTTCACCTCGCTGGAGCAATTCAAATCAGATGTGCTGACGTCACGCTACGGCTGTACGAATTGCGCCACCGTGATGGCACCGCAGAGCAAGTCGGGGGTAAAATACTTCGACCATAAGAAAGCTTATCCCTCTCCACAAAATCCGTGGAACTTCGGCGAAGTCAAGACGCCGTATGACTATTTGATGATGATCGACCAAAGTCTTGGCGCCGAGCCGTGCGCATCGACGACGCTCATTGCCAAGCTCGTGAAACGTTGCCAGCAGATTAAGCCCGGCGTCACACAGCAGGATGTTTTGGACTTGCTCAAAACACGTCAGTTGCCCCTCGGATCTTCGCTTTATTTGTTCTTAGAGGGCGGAACATTCAAGCTCTCTCCGACACCTCCACCCTGGAGAATTCCCGGCACCACCGCCGATGGCACAGGAAGCAGCAGCGGATTGTCTTGCAACGCCACCTATGACGTGATTGGAAAGCTCGTCAATTGCTCATCCGAGCCGCCGAACGGACCAATCAAAAAATTGCCCAGCAATCCTCCGGTCGATCCGAACACGGATGGACACTATCCGGGATGGGCATGGCGCCACTCGCCCGCAGCCAGTTGCTCCGACAGCGCCAACTGGATTCCATCGTCCGGTTACAACCATCTCCTCGGGGTTATCGAGTTCAATAATTCATGTACGGGCGGCGGCCAGTTCTGCGAACCAAATTAAGCGAAGCTGCTCACGTGCAATAGCGGCACAGCGCATAAGCGCCTTTATGCCGCGAGCATTCATCAGTCCAGAAACGCAGCGCGCAGCCCGGGAGTTGAGACTTCATCTCGTTGCGTCCGTGCTCAGAATGAAGCGGCGCTGCTCGCTCCAATCTCCCGACGCGCTGGGAGACACCACATGCAGTCTCTGCAGCAGCTTGTCGCTAAACATGAGCGGCTGCCCGCTCAGCGCAATTACAATATCGGCCAGCCAGCCTTTCGCCCACGAATATTCGTTTAACTGCGGCTGCGGTTCTTCCAAACACAAGCGAAGCCATTCCGTGTCGGACAAAAAGTTGCCTGGCTTGGCCAATGCCGCCCAGCCGACATAGAAGGAGGCAACATAACGGCGTGAGGTTGCCAACTTGATGCTCGTTACTTGATCGCCGTTCTTCATCGCCAGCAAATGGCGACCTATAGGAGCCGTCCAGTCGCTGGATTGCTCGAAGTGCCGGATCAGCTTCGCGCGTCGCTCATGGGAGAGGTCGCGGTCAAGAACAGCAGCCGCCGCGCGCAATAGCCATGTCTGTTCGGTGGTATCAGGAATAAAATCCCACAATAGCTCGTCTTGACCGGAGAAGAAAGCGTACGACGCCACCGCCGGGCGTTCGGCCGGTTGCATTCTGCTTTTGAACCATTGCAATGCTGCTTCTTTGCCTTTCCATCGCTTCAGATAGCGATAGTTGCAGGTTAAAAGGTCAGGCAGTTGCTCGGCCGGCACGGAGACCCTGCTGAGAATTCTTAACGCGAGTTCGGGCTTATCCATCACATAAGCAGCCGCGGCCAACTGACCGATAGTGGATGCGCCATCAATGCCGTTATTCTTCAACGCTGCCAAAGCTTTGTCTATGTGCGATGGTGATGTCAGCGAGCGCAGGAAGGCCTTACCGATGACCGACTTCCAGATCGACCTGGGCAACGACTTGTATCTCGCCAGCATCGAAGCTGCCCAGTCGAAATCACCCAGCTTCCAATTGACCTCCACGGCAGCGGCTATAGCATCTATGTCGCCAGGATAATGATCCAAAAACAAATTTGACCATGCTTTTGCCGAGCTAAAATCATTCAGCGCAAGGGCATTCAACGCTTGCAGCTTCAGATAAGTCGGCAAATTACAATTCGTGAGTGACTCGAGAACGCTGACAGACCGCCTGTGCTCTCCCTTAAGGTACAGAAGCTCTGCCTCATTCAATCTCAATGGCACCTCCAGGTCGCCGTCACGTTTTTTATCCAGCCACGCATTCAAGACACGCAATCCCTGGTCGTACTTCTTCTCCCTTGTGAGAAATCTCACGAAACTGTGGACTATCGACGACGGCGCTGAAGGGCCGGCAATCATGCGTTCGTACTCGCGAGTGCACTGCGCCTTGTCAATGCTTTCCAGAGCTTTCAAAATCGCCAGTTTCTCGCCGTCGGTCAGACGCCTGTCGGTTAGCATCGCCGACATCGCGGAAACATCGCCGACAACTCGCCGCCGCAAAAGCTCCATTTCGATTGAGTCGCCGGTGCCTGCAATTATCGACTGATGGATAAGCTTTCTCTGCAATTCGAGATCGAGAAACGATTTCTCGGCAATCGCAGCCAGCGACAGCAAGCCGTCCGGTCGCGCGTCGAGCCGAGAAAACAACAACTCGCCTGTTGGAATGAGCCGATCCACAGGACTGCTGTAAAGAGCACCGCCTCCCCAGGTATAAAGAGCGAGAGTCGGCGCGGCACCAAGTCCGTCCAGCTCCATGATCGCTTTCTCCAAGGTGTCGGCAGCGAGCGTCTTGCCGTAGGCGGCGGCCGCCAACCTCACCCATCTCTCCAACTGCCTGGACGAAAGATCCGCATCAGGAGCCGCCTTAAGGCAGTCCGCCAGCCTCGCGCAATTCACCCGCGCCGACGGCAGAAAAAGAAATCCCTTCGTCATGAGATACACCGAAGAATAAAAGTACGATCTGTAAAAGACCCTCTTCAGTTCATGCGATAAGAACGGCTGTTCGCGTTTGGAGCCTCCAGCAATCTTGGCGAGATTTTCGTCGAACTGACGCAGAAGATTTGGAGCCATCCAGGCAGGCAATTCCGCAGTCCTCGATCGTGCGCGCCAGTCAAGTTCTTTGAGACTCAATCTTATTCTATCCCTGGAAGAAGAAATTTCAGCCCTTGCCGCATTCATTGCTTGCAAGGCGAGAGCAAGCATCGTCTCGTCGAGACCGGCCTCGAGGGTTGCCGCCAG
>DATNRC010000598.1:0-4799 GCA_036703705.1 Candidatus Obscuribacterales bacterium | reverse complement strand
TTGGCTTGCCCAGCCAACGGTTCCGCCTCGACCGGGCATAGCCAGCAACAGGCTATGCCCCGCCGAGGCGGCTGGAGAGAGTGAGCCACCAACCCATACTTTTCTCGCCGGGAATCGGGGGATGAGTTTTTCAACAACCTGTTAGATTATTTCCGTTGGTTCCATAAAATCTGTCATCGGCTTTGGTCTGCCTGTCGATTTCCTCTAAAAGCTTGCGGAAATCTTGGGCGCTCAGGTTCAGATAATCTTCTCTGAGGTGGGCAATAGCGTCCTCTACATTTCCGGCGTTGATGTCGTGAACAATCTCATCGGCATCGTTGGTTCTTGTCATGTTCGCGCTCTCCTATCTGTGTGATTGATCAAAATGGGCGCTGATGGGAGCCTTTAGCCTCGTTGATTCTGCCTGTAAGAATCCTATTGAGGAAGTGTTGTGGTGTTCTTGCGGCCTTGTTTCAGAATTGTTTCCGACTCATATTGCCCTCTACCGATCTGCTGCCTTGGCTCCTGTCGGTATTTTGTTCTGGCTGCGCATGACTTCGATCCTGGGCTCGCCATACTTTACGTTGGTGTAGTAGTAGGAATAGGCGTCAACCTTACCTTCCGACACAATGCGCATGAACACTTCTTGTGGTCCGTAACCAACTGAAAGTGGGAGCTCGGGGGGTAATATCTGCTTCATGCCAGTCACCGGATCTGGTGGCTTCATGCCGCGTTCATAGACTCTCAAGGCTGCTCTCTCGGGCGGAATGTCCGCGAGATGGAGCGCTACCTTGTAGCCATGTTTGCGAGCCTCTGCTATCAACGCCTCTAGCTTGGCCTGGTTTGAAGCAAGCTGAGGATAGACAATGTTATCGCCATTGGTGAAAAGCCTCTGCAGCATCATCTGCGTAATCTCATTCGCGTCTTCCCTAACGGCAGGGTTGCCCAAACCACCTTCGTAGCCGGGAACCCTCGGCTTCACCAGATCGGCGTCAAGCTCAAAGGCCCCATACTCAGCTTTCAGTGGATCACTCAGCACGGAGGATTTGCCAGCGCCAGGAGGCCCGGCGATGATGTGGAGAACGCGTTCCTTTTTCTGGGCCCCGTCGCCGTACATCTCATCTGCCAACTTCCGCTTTGCATTCGTGGACATATCAGACTTTGGCAGCCTTGCTTGCTGCTCGGCGAGGTCTTTGATGTATCTCTGCTGTTCTCCGGTGAAGACTTCGACCTCGCGTTTGGATGCAAGACGAACATCCTGTCTGAGATTGCCATTTCCATCCTTGAGTCCGTCGGGAATATCGCCTAACTTTGAGACGAACGTATCGCCACGCTCCAGCACAAGCTTGATTTTTCCGCGGCTGTTGGGAGATATCGCAAATGGCCGGCTTGCCGTCTCCGACTATTACAGTCAAAGTTTTACCTTCAGGCACTTCCAGCGTTACCTTCGAATTTCCTGAAACCTCAACCAATCCGGTGCCGGTTACCGTTCCTTCGACGTGCCGCAGTTGACGCCTGTCTCCGTCGGACAAGTCGACATCCTCTTTTCGCGGCGCTGTTACTTGCTCGGCTTTCGCCTTGCGGGCATCGGCAAGCGCTGTTTCGCGAGCAGCAAATCCTTTGGGATCGGTCTTCTTGAAGTTGGCTTCGTACTCGGAAACACTTCTAAAGAAGGCATCGATGTCTTTGCGGCTCGCGCCCGCGGCCTGAAGCATCCTCCCGGCATCGGCAACTCTGCCGGCTCTATAGGCCTCGACAGCGTCCATGCTTTCCTGAATGGATGGGCCGCGTGACCCGATTCCTTTTAAGAAGCTGCTGTTCGCCTCTCGAGCCATGGGATCTGCTAAACCAGGCGAGGGCGGAACATCACTTGCCGCCGTGACTATCGAGGGCGGTCGCTCGCCTTCATTGACGTTGCCGCGTGCTTCGGCTATCGAGCGCAGAGTGCCTGCAGCCAAGGCACTGCCCAAGCCTGCTCTCAACAGATCAATGTCTTGTTTCTTGCCAGTGCTGATCTCAAGTGCCTCCTTGTTGAGCATCTCCGAAGCGATGCCTGCGCCAAAGGCGGTTGTCACTGTGCGACCAGCAGTGTCGGTTCCCATCTGCGCTCGAGCATTAACGCGGCCCAAAAGCGCGCCGCCGCCTGCGGCTATGGAGGCAGCCAATTGCGAGTGTCTTTCCATGCTTTCATAGGCGATCGGATCGACTTTTTCACCGCGCTTGATTTGCTCGATACGTTCTTTGAGCTGAGCATCAGTGATCTTGTTTACCTGAAGTTCTTTGTAAGCGTATTCCGTCGCCTCGATCGTTTTTGCTGCATCGTAGATTGACCCAGCGTTGGCGGCTGCTCCCAGAGCTTCGTTGATCACGACTATAGCCGTTTCGCTCACTTTCGCTGCAGCAGCAACTTCGGTGGCCAGGGCAGCCGGCGCCGCTCCGCCGGTGCTCTGCGCATAAAACATTGCTATGGCGCGTGTAGCGCTGTTTAAGTCTTCATCGCTGTATGCGTTCATCAAAGGCAGACCTTTTGCTTCTTTCCTGAGCGCATCAGCAAAGTCGTCAATGGCTGTGTGTGACTGGATGAGATGCAGCGGCAGTCCCGCCCCTTGTGCTATGTCAGCAATGGCGACGCCGGCCGATGCTGTGAAATTGGCCGGTAAATTGTAGGCGTCGAGGGCGATCAGCTCGGCAGTTGTATTCTGGAGCAGGGGAAGCGTTTTTTCCGCGCCCACTCTATTGGCCTCTTCAGCGGTTATTGAGCCCAAGGATGATATTGATGCTCTATTTTTGGCCAGCCACTCCCTGGCAGCGGCAATCGAGCCTGGTTCGGCATCGCCGATGTTTACGGCGCCATTGACGGTCGCTTCCGCAAGAACTTTCTTCAAGCCCTCTTCGAGATTCTCGGATGAATAAAAGGGCTTGAATCTGTCGCCGTCATACTTCTCTCCTCTTGCCTGGGCAATCTGCTGCGCATAAGCTTCCATCTCCGTATCAGTAAACCCGAGCGCGCTAGCTACCTTTTGAGCCACATCTTCCCTGGTTATGGCTGTCTTGCCATCTTGAAACTCAGCGATGTTAATCGGGACGAAGGCATTTTGTTTCTGGTATTCAAGCCAGTCTTTCATTCGCAGATATGTCATGTACTCAGGGCCGGCTGCCCTTGCGTCGTCCTTAAAGCGGCGCACATATTCGCTGGCCAGCTTCACGGCCTCGGAAAAGTTCTTGTCTTTCGCGGTCATGAAGGCGTCATAAATCTCGGTCCTCGTCGGCTCCTTCTCTGCCGGATATTCGAGTGCGGGCGGACTGATTATCTTCTCGTCAACCACGTGCGCAGTGCTGTTGTCGTCAACTATCTCAACTTGCTGAGCCAGGAAAACATGAGGCAGTTTCGGTTTTTCAGGAGGAGCAGAACTCTCATGTTTGCGCTCAGATTCTGATTTCGTCCCCTCGGGACCTGCGCCGGAATCGGTCATCGGGGTGATGATTATCACATCGTTCGCCCCTGATTCGCGCGTCCACTGTTGCTTGAAGAATAGCTGCCAGTCTTCCTGAGTATAGATATTCTGCAGAATATCGACATTGATATCTTCTGCGGGAGCGAGTTCCGGTTCTTCATGGTGCTGAGTTGGTCGTTGTGGGCTGGACATAAAGTTCTCTCGTGGGCGGGGAATAGTCAAATGCTACGCACGGAGTGTTTTGGAGTTCTTGCGAATTTGTTTCGGATTTGTTTCGAAACATGGAAACCCAAGCGGCAACAAATTCATTCCGGCGTCTCATCTCAGTCCGTCAGCCGTTTCCATGACGGTGCTTTTGCCAGGATTGATTTTGGCTGACGTCTTGCGAACGAAAGCCCACACCTCACCCGGACACCTGCAAGCGGTGCCGGTTTTCGCGCCTTATAGAGGATAGAGACAGATCTTGGGCAGTAAACGGTTCGACTCTCCCTGAGCCCGATACGATTTCGAAACAAATTCGATACGTCGCTGAAGCTTGCAAGGCGTAACTTGAACGTACCCAAGGCAATGCATGATGGAGATTCACCGATGTATCCAAGATTTGCAGGCTCTCTCCAGGCTCATTTTCAAGAAAGGCTGCATCCGACCAAACAGGGAGCATTTGTTCGCTTCCGCAAAGAGGAAGAGTTTTTATGGAAGCACATCCAAACTTTTGCAGGAGGAGACGTGTCGACAGGCAGTCGCTTTGGTGTGGCGGTGAGCCATCGAGAGATCGCCTCTTCAGCAGATCTTTACAGGCTGTGGCAGCACGCCCTGCTCGTGAGATCGATACCAAAAACGTATTCAGACATTGTGCCATCGCCAATCATTCATCGCTCTTCTCGGACACCCGATTATTGCTCAATCAAAAGTCGCGAATTAGAGACCGCAGCTCCAGCTTCGCGATGTGAATGGTTGAGCTCCTTGTCCGGTGTCGTGCAAACCATCGGCAGATTGTCGGGCGCTTTCTTCCGCCCGTGCTCTGATGGCTGCGAAGACAGGGCAATGGCAGCCGTGCGCCACGCGGCAACAGCAAATTTGCTGGCATCCCCCAATCAACTGTGAGGTTTTTCAAAATGACACACGGTCTTACGCAAGATAAAGTCGTAACGATGAGCATGTTCGGCAGACTGATCGAAGGACGCAAGAAGCTGAGAGCATCTTGTGAGTCTGGAGCTGAAGCAACCGCCAGGCTGCTCTCGCCCGAAAGGCTTCAGCTGTTCAAACGGCGTATGGACGATGTTGCGCTATCTTGGACCAGGAGCTGAGGGCTCTAGAAAAAGCGTTGTATATGGTCAATGATCCCCAAGCATCACGAGCCGCCCA
>DATNRC010000597.1:0-7478 GCA_036703705.1 Candidatus Obscuribacterales bacterium | reverse complement strand
GGATGGACTGCGAAAAATCGGCGGCCGCCTTTTTGTTTTCGCCCAGCTCGAGATAAGCGGTGCCTCGTCCGAGGAAGGCAAGAGCGGAGTCGGACTTTACTTCCAGGATTTGCTCGTAAAGCGGAATGGCTTCGTCGTGCTGGCCTTTGGCTGCCAGCTGGAGTGCCTCTCTGAAAAGCTCGTCGGGATTGATTTCCGGCTCTTTGTCCCGCTCGACGATAACCGAAGCCGAGATGTCGCCGGCACTGTCCTCAAGGCGCTTTTGCAGGTCGTAAATCGTCGCCAGCCAGTCTTTGCCGGACTCCGTGTCCTGCCAAAGCTCTTTCAGCTCCGAGTTCAAAGCAATGCGCTTGACCACAGAAAGAGCCATGGTGACGACTTCTGTCCCGGCGACAAACTTAGTGCGCTCCAACCATTCTCGAGCTTCTTCAGGCAAGGCCGGCGACGGCTTGCCTCTTGCTGCGACGACGAGTTCTGCGGCGGCAATGGCGCATTCACAGTCTGGAGCCTGCAAATAATCGCTTGGCGGCAATTTGGCTACTGTGACAAGGGCGCGAAAGACTGGTGCGGCGCTGACCCCCTCCATCAAGGCGGCGAGCCAATCCTTGGCCTGATCGTTGCCAAATGCGCTTACATCCCAGTCGCCCATAAACTAACTCTCAGTGCCTCTTGACGAGCGTGCCGAACAATTTGTCGAGGAGAGTCCGCCTGCCTCACGCCCACATCGGTGAATGTTAAGCCTTTTCGGACGAGGATGCAAATCGCTTCTTCTCGCGGACACCCCGGATCAAGCAAGCAGAACCTTGGCAGGTTCTGCTCGCGGAGTGCGGCCTCGTGGAAAACTGTTACTCGCCGAGTTTAGTGCCCCAGTCTTTGTCAAGCGCTTTCAGGGCGTCCAGGCGCTGCCAGCTATTAGAGGCCGGCGACTGGGGACGGTAGTGTGATTGCGATCTGCCGTCAAACCAGTGAGAACGACCCACTGAAGGGATCGATTGCCCGCTTGCAGTTTGATTGGGATTGATGAAAGTTCCTTCTCTGAAGTTTCCTTCCGGTAGACTCGCGTTCTGCAATACGGATTGGTAATGAGCGCGAGGCTGGACTGGCGGCGGCGCGATTTCAGCCTCGCCGGCTGTGGTTTCCGACTTGCGATTCTGTTTGTTGTTTTTCACCGCACGCATGACTTTGGCAAAACCATTTCTAAAATTCATTGCTTTATTGCATCTCCGCTTGTACTCGGCAGTGTCTGCATTCAACTTCGGCAGCATGATAGTTTTGGTAACGCCAGCCAGAAACATTTTCATTTTCGATGTCTGTGCTGAACTTCTGAGACACTGCCCAGAGGACCCCCACGTACTTCCAACTTAGCTAACGCTTGTGAAAATCTCGTGAGAAAGGCAAAAACAGCACTATTCCTTGAGAAGCAGCTCGGCGTCCGCAGTTTGGATAAGAGCGCGCAAACGGTGATAGCTCGTCGAACGACGCTTTACTTTTCCACCGAGGATGACTTCCTCGCTGACAAACCAGTGATCGCGGGCGCTGTCCAGAGACATTTCGTCTTCAGCTGCAGGCTCCAGGCTGGCGGCAATGCGTGCCAGCTCCTCGCGGGTGAGAATTTTCTTGCCCTTGCGCTTTTGCGCCTCCAAGCACTGTCTCAGCCTGCTCGTGAGTGCTTCCAGCTCCTCCTGCGAAACTTTCAATGATCCCTCATAGTGATCGTCCACGCAATCAGCGCATTTATCGATCAAGCGAAGAATAAGTCGGGCAGCCCTTTTCAGAAAATTCATGGTATCCTCCTGAAGCATGAGCATAGACGCTTGGCCGTGCGCTCAGGCAAGGAAATTTGGCTTGGCATAGTGAAAGGTGAACGGCTGGCAAAATGCGCGGATTCACCTGTTTTCACAATAGTCCTGCCATGTGAAAAAACTGTGAGGAAAATTTCATGAACGCCGGAGGCGATGCTGCAACTGCTCGAAGGTCTCTTTGACCCAGGCTTCGGCTGTTGAAAGGTCATTAAATTGACCCTCCATTTGCGCTTCTCTGGCGGCCTCGATGATGCGCCTGAAATGTTCTCCCTGCCTGAGTCCGTGTGACTGGAAATGATCCTTCGGGTCGAAACCCCAGGCCTTCAATTTCTCACCATCGACAATGGATTTTGCGCCCGGGCGTTGGTGCGGCTGCGTCTGCTTGGCCTTCTCAATTGCATCGAGAAGGAAATCTCGGTTGGATTTGGACAATCTGTCCGGCTTCGTTGTGCCGACGGCATCGGCGTGCTGCAAGACAATGAGGTCCATAATGTCCGGACGCTCGAGGATAGCCAGCAGTTTGCCTCTGCTCAAGCCCGTCACGCCGTGCATATTCATGTGCATGCGCACGAGGCCCTGGACGTGTTGCATGGCTGATGTCGGATACTTCATGCGGCGCATGATTTGCTCGGTGACTTCCGCGCCTTTTACGTCATGACCGTAATTGGTTATCTTTACTATGCGACCGCCTTCATCTCTAATAATGCGCTGCGTGTGCGGTTTGGCGACATCATGGAAGAGACCGCCTAACATGCGGCGCAGGCGAACGTCTTTCAGGAGTGAGGGATCTTGCCTCAAAGCCTCCTGAATTTGTTGCAGCACAAGCTTTGTGTGGGTCCAGGTGGACTTTTCCGGATGCCAGGTCGGATCTTGCCATCCTTTCGGTCCTTTCAATCGATAAATCTCTGCCAAAACTTGTTTCATCAAACCGCTGTTCATCATGAATTGCAGACCAGCCACCGGCCTTTGGCCGAGAAGCACACCGTTTAATTCGTCCCTCACTCTCTCGATCGATGTCCTTTCAATCTCCGGATAGCGCAAGCTGATTGCCCGCTTCAATGCCGGATCGACGATGAAGCCGTCCAGCTTGGAAATGAAACGGGGCACGCGCATCATGCGCGCGGGATCTTCGACAATTCTGTCTTCCGGCTTGCCGACTGCTTTGAGAATACCCTTTCTCAAGTCCGCTTCGCCGTTAAAAGGATCGATGCGCCTGCCCGTCGTCACATTCTCGGCCATTGCATTGACAGTCAGATCTCGCCTTCCCAGGTCCGCTTCGATGGGCACGCCGAGCTTGACCCAGTCCGGACGGCGACCGTCACTGTAAGGTCCATCGATGCGAGTGGTGGCAATCTCGTATTCTTTGCCGCCGACGACCACGCTTATAACGCCGTAATGCTCGCCTTTAGGGTAGACGCGCATGCCCCTTTCCTGAAACACCTTAACCACAGTGTCGGGCATGGCGGTCGTTACGATGTCGAGATCTTTTGAAGGAACACCGAGCAATTTGTCCCTGACGTAGCCGCCCACGGCAAAAGCGTCATGCCCGGCTTGTTCCAGTGTCTGAATGAGGCCTTTCGCCACTTCCAGCTGTTGTTCCGGTGTGATATCGGATTTAGTGGCACCGTCCTTGGTCTTCGCGTCCGGCTCCTGGCTCGTGTAATCGACTCGCGGACGGAAACGGCCATCGAGGCGGTCGAAGACTGCAAACTCCTGCCGCCACAGATCGCGATAAGTGAAGCCGGGACGAATTTCTGTCTTGGCGAGTGCTTCAATTCCTTTCGCGTCGGGGACGACGGGGGGGTTCTTAAGATGCGGCGGATCGGAGGCGTTCTCAAGACGCTGCGGATCGCTCAACTGTCGGGCGACTGTCTTTTCGGCGGCGCGTGCTGCCGATTCTTTGGCCGCTCTGGTCTGCTCGTACACCTTCCAGGCTTCGTCCATTTTTGCTTGCCTTTCTGACGCCGGCAGATCTCGGCTTTCTCTCAAAAGCGCTTGTGCTTTCTTGTAGCCGGCTTCCAGGGCAGCGCTTCTTACTGCTGCTATCTCGAACATCTCGTGGGCGAGCTTTTCCGGGCCGTCGTTGCCTTTAGCAAGATAGATGCGGCGTTGCGGCGCCAAGGCATAGGTCTCATTAGCGTCGCCTTGCACCCTTGTCCAGGGATTGCCTTTGAGCAGATCTTGAAATTCGCCTGAATTCTTTGTCTTGGTTCCGTATGTGTTTTCGACAAATCTTTC
This sequence comes from Candidatus Obscuribacterales bacterium, assembly GCA_036703705.1. GTDB lineage: Bacteria > Cyanobacteriota > Vampirovibrionia > Obscuribacterales > Obscuribacteraceae > DATNRC01. The sequence continues at coordinate 3,438 of DATNRC010000597.1, read as the reverse complement.
CACGGGGATGCCGCGGTTGAGACGCGTATTAACATGGTCGGCGACGGCGTTGAACCCTTTGCCCAGATAATGCTGTGTCGGCGGCAAGCCGACGTTCAACAATGCGCCTGCCAACATCGCTTCCTTTAAACTTTCTTGTTCGGGCAACTCCTGGCGTGCCACTGCAAATGATACTAACTGCTGCACCGTGCTGCCGCCTGCGCCTATCGTGGCGCGGGAGACGCCTTTCCAGACCAGATTGAGAGCTACCGTGTGCGGATTTAGATAGGAGAACACGCCAAAACCGGCGGCGCCGCCTGCTGCGTTGCCCAGCCTTGTTTCTCCTGCCTGCGGCGCCCTGAGGGCATCGTATCCTGCGGCGCCAATGATTTGCGCTGCTTTTTCGCTTTTGAAAAACAGTGCCGCTTTGCCCTGAGCATTCAATGCCGAGCCTGTGCTTCTCAAGGCGCCGCCCGCCAGCTTGCCGGCTATGACATAAGGCACGATGGAGCCCAGTCCTGACGACATCGTCTGCGCCACCCAGGCGGCCGTGCCCCTGTCCTGGGAGACCTGAAGCCGCTCTATCTTCATCGAACCGACTGTATATGTGTTCCAGGGATCGATTACGGCAGCATTGACGAGCGGTGCGGCGATATTGTCGCGCCCGAATTCGTAGACGTCCTGGATTAACGACTTGCCTGTCTCGAAAGCCCCTGACTGTTGTTTGCCGACAGATCCTTCAGCGCCCGGGTCGGGCAGCGCCTCAGCCATGAGCATGCTTTTCAATTTCGGCGGTTCGAGCCGCGAGTTGGTCATGACTTTTCTTGGGTGGAAAGCGACATCTTGGGCAAAGTTTCGGGCGTACCCTATTGGGCAAAGTTTCGGGCATACCCTACTTTGGCAGCGGTGCGGGCGCTCGGCAATGGGAAACTTACGCCGCCTTCGTATGTGCACGATGATCTGAAAGAAGTATTTTGAATATGTAGATATAAATGCTGTGCCGATGCGACTTAAAGTCGATGGAAGTTTTCGCAAACGCTATTGGTTTAGCCCGGAATGTTATCGCCTGTGCGACATAAATCAGCAATTTTAAGTCGCTCGGGTAAAGGACCGGCCTTTTGGAAGAGGAGCGCTTGAGAACTAGCGCTAGTTAGCGCAGAGCCGTAGAGTCATGATTTTCTCCCAATCTTTGACGGTTTTGTGCTCGAGGAAGTAAAAAGAGATAACGGGAAGAGTATAAAACTCTCGACTGTTGAGCGTGAAAAGAGATAGAGATTGATCATATCTTCGTTCATCTCCATGCACTCATACGACCAACAACAGCAAAGTCATCCCTAGCTTGATTAGCATCGCCTCGCTGGTTCCAATGCCACGTGCGGGAGAAGCCGAGCTGGGTGGTCAATCTGAGTGGTCAATCTGAGTGGAGCGTTAGTGCTGCTCGACTTCGGTCAGTTGATAACTTCAACATGTCTTCAATGGGAAAGGAGACTGCGTTGGCTCGAGACAATGACCTTCAAGTTCCGCATCCGGATCTGGTTGCGACGGGATGGTTCCGTCAATTCTGGGGCCCTTCGGGAGCCTTTCCGGTGCAGCTCGTCGGCGTTCTCACGTCGGGCGAGTACGTTTACTTTCGCGCTCGCGGGAGTGAAATTAAGCTCAACATCGCGACAAGCGAAGAGGATGTTTTCTCTGCCTGCTGTCCGACGACATTCCGCAAGGATTGTGAGGTGAACGAGGACAATCCCTTCGGAGCGAGCATGCTCGATCCGGCTTGCGCCGTCGAGCTCATCAAGAATTGGCTCACGGAGTACTTCCGGGCGAAGGCGCTTCTTTCCGAATCCGCCTGAGCTGAAGCCGATCGTCATTGGCGGCCGACGCTTGTCGGCTGCCGGCTGTGCTGTCAATACTGGAGGTGTTGTAAACACATGCAGGAAAAAACCCAAGAAAGCGGGCTTGCGAAACTGAAGCGGCTTGCTGCTTTGGCGCTCGCGCTCTACGAGAAGAGCAAGGTGTGCCGGCACGGGCGAGAGCCTCGCCTTTTTGCCGCCGCTTGCGATCGCATGCCGGACGAGCCGTCGCGGCTTCTGCGCGAAGTTGCCTACGAGGCGACCGGACGCGGGCCGGGTTCCTTGTTCCGGCGCGGCATCGTGTCCGCGCTGTACGAGGATCGTGCCTACGACATCGTCGTCTCCAAGAGCATCTCGGCGTACTGGTTCTGGCTGCTTACGGCTTGCGCCGCGGAGCACGCCCAGTCGCTTCCCCTCAGCGTCTCTGATGTGGAGGCCGCTATCGCCGATGTGCGCGCTCGCACCGTCGCTGATGGCGTCGGTTCAGCGGAGGCGCTCAGTCAGCCCCTCGGGAAGTACACGGTGGGTGAGCTGAATGCGCTTCTCGAGGCCGGCGTCCTTTTCATCGACGTCGAGACGACAGGTGCTTGCGCCTGCGAGCGCAAGACGCACAAGCTCGCGAAGAAGAACCCGCTTTTCTTAGGCTTCGACGAGCTGTTCTATCGTGCAGGTGAAAGCCTGCGCTCCGAGCAACTGTCTGACCAGCCGGCTCTGCCGGCGGTCAATTGCGACTGAAAGCGGGCGTGACAGTCGCTCGCCTTTCCCCGAGCAGTGCCGAATGAGCCGCTGAGCCGTGCGGCAAGTGAAGCGCTGTCTCAGGCAACCACAAACGAGAAAGCCTATGGCCAATCGCATGCAGAAGGAGGAACCCATGATGCTAAGGTAGAGGCACTGGTGCAGTTTTCTGTCCACGCATTGAGATGCGGAGGGCAGCGCAAGATCCGTTAAATCAAAGTCGCGGGTCGAGCGCCTGCTTTGCCGCGCCTTGCTCAGGTGACACCGGTTGTGGTGGCACCTGATGCGCTGGATTGAGTCATTCGCTTGCACCCAGTGCCTCCCAACCAGGAGGCATCATGGGCAAGTCTTACCGCAACAGCAAGTATCGCGAAGAGTCGTTCGACGACGACACCGTTTACGTCAGCCTCGACGAGATCCACATCTGCGAGTCCACCATCGAAAAGCTGCTCGCTCGTGACGGCGGTCAGATCGAAAAGATGCGTCAGGATTTCGAGTTCGGGCGGGCGTCGGTGCGCGTCGTTCTGCGTCCTCGCGCCGGTGGCGGCTACAACATCGAAGACGGCCGTCATCGTGTCATCGCTGCGAAGCTGGCCGGCATGGGCTTCATCGAAGCCCTTGTCGTCGGCCGCTAAACCATTCGCCACTCAACCGGGCAGGCCGGCGGCTTCAAACACTGCCGGCCTGCTCATCTTTTTTCCGCTTGTTCTAGTATATGAAATAGTAAAACAGCTCCTCCGGGATTATTCATTGCATGCCACCGCTGGCGATAGCAAAAAGTGAGAGAAACGGCTTGAATTAGGCTCTCCGGTATCTGATCTTTGGCTCTGGCAAACGTGGTTTTGACTGAGGCTCGTTACCGCAAAGCCTAGGTCAG
>DATNRC010000596.1:0-11682 GCA_036703705.1 Candidatus Obscuribacterales bacterium | reverse complement strand
AACCGCGCAGTTTGTGCGGGCATCAGGAGAGAAGTTGCCATGGTAAACAGCGTTCGTGCTGAGCAAGAAAAACGCATCTGGTCTGTCGCTGAAAAAAACGATCCTTTTATCGTGCCCTCATTCGAGACAATAAGCTTTTCTTTGCCGACGATGAAAAGCTGGGAAGATCTGCTCAAAGGCGAGCTGGATGGCTGGGTTTATTTGAGCGATGGCAATCCGACGCTGGCAGCGCTCGAGACCTTGCTGGCAAAAATTCAGGGCGTTGAAAAATGCTGGGTGACGAGCACCGGCAAATCGGCTATGGCTGCCATTCTTCTTGCCCTTCTAAACGCCGGCGATCACATCATTCTCCTGCGCGAAGGCTACAAGTCCACGCGCCTCTTTGTCGAAGGCATCCTCAAGCAGTTCGCCGTCACATCTACATTGATAGGAGTGGATGACCTGCCTCGCCTGCCGGATTTCATCCAAACTGACAAAACTCGCATGCTCATTCTGGAATCTCCCACCAATCCGATGACGCGCGTGCCCGACCTCGTCCGGGCCACCGCCGTTGCCCGCGAGCATCAGTTGATGACAGTGCTCGACAACTCGCTTTCCGGATTTCATCAGCATGGCGACATACCGGTAGATGTAATCATGCACAGCCTTTCCAAATTTGCCTCCGGCGTCGGTGACGTCATGGGCGGTGCGGTGCTCGGATCGAAAGAGATTGTGAGCCGCATCAAAAACCGTAATGTGTGGAACACTGACGCATTGAGCACGCATTCGGCAACAGAGATCTGGAAGGGAATGCAGACTTATGCCCTGCGCATTGAGCGTCAATCGACGAATGCGCTTGCTATCGCGCGCTTCCTTGATAAGCATGCCAAAGTCTCGCGCGTCATGTATCCGGGACTCGAAAGCCATCCGGATCACGCTGTTGCCGTGCGGCAGATGAAAGACTTCGGGTCGGTGCTTGCTTTCGACGTCAAAGGCGGACCGCAGATGATGCGGGAAACCCTCGATCGATTGCAGGTTTTCCGCATGGCGTTTGGCACAGGCTTCACACAATCGATCGCCAATCCCGCATGGCTGTTCTACGCTCGTTCCTTCCCGGAAAAGCAGAGCGGCCATTCAGCAATTCTCGATTGCACCATTCGCCTGTCCGTAGGCATCGAGCCGCCTGAAATATTGATCGCAGATCTCGAACAGGCTCTGGGCTGAGAAGGACGCTTTGCTCCCTTCCTAGCCGGTACACGACCTTATGTGATGCGCTATGCGGAATAAACTTAATGGACGCTGCGCTCCCTTCCTAGCCGGTATACGACCTTATGTGATGCGCTATGCAGAATAAACTTATAAGTTTAGTCCATCGGATCGACCGGAATTCCAGAAAGCCTTGCCGTACACGCTTTTTCGCTATTCACACAATGCGTGCGCCTAAAACTTATAAGTTTAAAGTGCCAGCATATCACGTGGCGGTTCCCCACCTCGCTTTAGCAAATGTGCAGGCAAGCAATTTAGCGGCAATAGAGGACGACAATCACGAAGATCGAATACAGCCAGGCAAACGGCATGGCGAATGAGTAAAAGGCTTCCGAGCCCCAGTTGATGTCATTGCCTTCGCGCCATTCGCAGTACCAGTAAACAGCGTTAGTAAATACGCTCATGCCCCAGCCCATGATGCCGGTCATGAATGCCACCACAAGGATTATCGCCCAAAAATCCATATACCCGACCTCATGATCCGCAGTAGTCGTCACATGCCTTACAAGGCGGATTGTGGATGGCCTGGCCAAAAATCACTCACTGATGCGATTGATCGCGCAACATTAGGCTCAATTAGGGTCAGCCAAGCGGACGTTATTTTCCCACCACCGCATGCTTTTCGCAAGTGATTATTGGCAAATATTTGCACTCGTAAGCAATCTTTTTCTCTGCCCATGTCTCAAAATATTGACGGAGCCTGCCTTCGCTTGACCACTGCCCGGCCTTCATTGTACCGTTTGCTTGCTAAAAAGGCAGCGCAGTCCTTGTCCATGTCAGTTTCCAGTCATGTTGAGAGTTGAGATTTCAGCGCTTTATTCCTATCCCGTCAAGTCCTGTGCCGCCGTCAGCCTTGCCAAAACACGGTTAGTCGATCATGGTCTGGAACACGACCGCGCCTGGGTAATCGTAAACAAAGACATGAAGGTGCTCACGCAGCGCGACTACGCTCGAATGGCTCTCATCCGGCCGAGCGTGTCCGAAGACGGCACGCTCACTTTGCATGCTCCCGGATGTTCACCGCATGCGATACCGACCATAACAGAAGCAAAGGCGCACCAGCAAATTGAGGTATGGGGAAATGCCTGCGCGGGTTACGATCAGGGGGAGGATGCCGCCCGCTGGCTGGGCGATTTTCTTAATGCTGAATGCCGTCTGCTGCGGCACGACAAAAGCTCCTTGCGGCAAACGAAGCAGACACGTTCCGACGGCAGCAAAGGATCACTTACATTCGTCGACAGCTGCCCGCTGCTGGTTGTTTCCGAAGAAAGCCTGGAAGACCTCAATCAGCGGGCGTCTCAGCACGTCCACATGGATCGATTCCGCCCTTCGATCGTCATTAAGGGCCTGGGGCCTTACGCCGAAGACAAGATAAAGAGGCTGACCATCAACGGCTTATCGCTTAACGCCGCCAAACCTTGCGCTCGTTGTGTGATTACGACCATCGATCAGACAAAAGGCGTGCTCGATTCTGCCGAGCCCCTGCGCACACTAAGCACGTTCCGCAAAGACGGCGAGAAAGTAAACTTCGGTCATTACTTCACGCTGGAAGGCAGCGGCCATCTCAGTGTCGGCGATACTATGGCCGCCGACTTTTGATAGAAGTCCTGTAAGACCGTGCTTTGATTCTTGATTCCTGGCGAAAAAATTACCCTCAAGCGTACATGCTTGAGGCCCATGTTGAGACGAGATCGGAGATAAGGCCAGGCGCACGCTTTTGGTCGACTTCATAGCGGCGCTTTTGGTCGACTTCATACGGACGCCTAACGAGGCTTAACATTGCGCGCTGGAATTCTTAACGGTGCAAAGAGCATGATAACGCTGGAAGGTTTCTCGCTCACAATAGCCAAAACATGGTATCTGGCGGCATTGATTGCAATCGCCGGCGCTTCACCGTGTCGTCCCTCGTGCATAGCCTGAAAGGAGAAAAACGTGATGCCGATACAACGAATTGTCGTGCTTTTGACTTCGACTCTCATGATGCTGAGCCCGATCAGCCCATCTCAAGCGGCCACTCTTACTGCAAACGAATTCGAGAGAATCTTTCAGGGCTATCAGGGAGCATTCATTCTTTATGACGTGGAGAAGAACAAGACGCTTCGCTACAACGAACGTCAATGCAATGAGCCAATCAGTCCCTGCTCCACTTTCAAGATTTTCAATGCGCTCGTGTCGCTCGATGCAGGAGTGGTGAAGGATGAAGGAACCAAGCTCAAATGGGATGGGAAGAAACACGACAGAGAGGAGTTGAATAAGGATCACACGCTGAAGTCAGCAATGGCGACGTCTGCTGTCTGGTACTTCCAGTGCCTGGCGGGCACGCTCGGAAAAGAAAGAATGCAACGCTATCTCAATAGGCTGCATTACGGCAATGAGGATATGTCCAGCGGCCTGACAACATTCTGGCTGGGCGAAGATAACTCGCTGAAGATATCGCCCAATGAGCAAGTCAAATTCATCTCCAAGCTTGCAGCCGGTGAACTGCCCGTTTCCAAAAGATCCATGACCATCACTAAGGAGATCATAAAGCTCAAAGAGTGCAATGGAGCTGTTCTTTACGGCAAGACGGGAACAGACGGAAAGGGCGGCAAACTGACGCTGGGCTGGTTCGTGGGTTTCGTTCGCAAAGGCGGGCACGACTATGTCTTTGCCACCAACATCAAGTCAGAAGGGGGCAACGCAATGGGCAGAACAGCGCGCGCCATGACCGAGCAAATTTTGCACAAGATGGAGCTTATCTAAATGTTGTCCTTAACCCCAGCGATCATAATCCGCGGGCCGAAGACCGCTGGCAAGGGACAAGCAAAATAAAGCTGGCCGACAGCGCTACAGGAAGCAAAGCCACAATTAGCAGGGGGTAGAAGTTGTTGTGGCAAAGATGCGTGAAAAGATTTCCTCCTACCCATGTTGAGGCGTCCATCGTTAAATTACGAATAGCAAGCAAGAGAGCCATTATCGTTGCTTCAGCTCCTTTAGGACATGTGCTCCCTGCAAGAGCATACAGGGAAAGAATGGCAATCATCCCTGCTATGCCTCTGAAAAGCTCCAGGCCAATCGCTGAACCGATTGAAGAAAGAAGGAAATAACCGGCAATACTGAGCGCCATTAGTGAAACACTGATGGTTAGCTGCAACCGCAAGCTCATATCCTTTACGAGCTGGCGATAGACAAGCGCCCCCGCGACCATGCCCGCCGCGTTCCATGCCGCAAGCTGCCCAATCATGGATTGATTGAACGACAATGTCTTGGACTCAAAGAAATACAAGGGAACGCCGAAGCAAGGAAGGAAATTCCAACAAAAGAAGAACAGTCCGACAAGCCACAGCTGAGGCGACTTGAGCGCCTGGCGCAACACCGCACCCGTGGTGCGGACCGTTTGCACGGCCATTTTACTTCGCTTTTCACGGACCATAGAAGCAGTGAAAATGCAGACAGCAAGAAGGGGCAAAACGCACAGTCCGGCCGCCGCCTGTAGTGCCACCGGCGGTGCAAGGTGCTGGCAAAGCAAACCGCCAGTGATGGCAGCTATGATGTTGGCGCTGTAATAATAAGTGCTCTGAATGCCGAAGTAGTCGCGCGCCCTGTCGTTGTCGCGTCCCTGCTCGAGCGCCAAGCCAATCATCACGGCGCTGGAGACGGCCAGAGAGAGGGCAACCAGCCCGAGGCAAATGAGCACCGCCGGCAGCGCATGAGAGAAAACCATCACACCATAACTGATGGCGGCAGCGAGGTTGGCAAGAACGATGTAACTCTTGCGGTGATAGCCAAAGAGCGGAACGAAGTCGGAAACGAGCCCGTAGAGCGGTTTGATCACCCATGGCAGCATCATTAATGCCAAAAACGATCCAATATCAGCCGCGCTCAAGCCAAGTCCTTTCATCATGTAAAACTGGACGGGCTGCGCGATGATGCCGAATTGCATCGCCAAGCCGTGCGTCAAAAACGACAGGGCAAAATAAAGTCCCAGGTCAGAACGCGGCTTTTCCGCACTGGACGTAGACGGTCGGAGTAATGTTTGCATCAAGCTGCCAAGACCACTTTGCGACGAAGTATCAAGTCAAACATAGTTGCGCCTTCTTCTCAACTATGCACCGCCGCGCTAAGGGAAATTGCTGATTTATTGCTACTCATTCTCAATAGCACGCGAGCCGTCACGGTCAGCGAGGAGCGCTTGAAAACCCGCAGGCTGCCAGTGGCCGCATGATTGCCGATTGTCATGACAAGCCGCCAAGCTTGTGCCCTCTTCATCAACCATGTGCTCACATGGCAATGGAAGGAAGGGATTTCTTAGTATCAGAGCATCAGTTTTCTACGCAATCGCGAACCAAGAAACCGTCCAACCAATTCATTTCATAAGCGCTCGAAGTTAAAGCCCATCTCCGTTGAGGAGAGAAGCAACATCATCCGTCGTTCGGCGGTGCGCCGCACCAGCTGAGGCATTGCCTTGAGTTCCACGCAGAAAGGAACAACTATGAATAAGAAGAACGTGCTCATCCTGGGCGCCGGCGTAAGCGGCATGACTACCGCCCTCAGGCTGCTCGAAGCCGGTCACAACGTAACCATCTGGTCGAAGGAAGCGGAAGGCGAATTTCCACGCACGTCGATGAGCGCTTATGCGATGTGGGTTCCTGTGCGCATCGACGCCGACCCCCGCATCGAGCGCTGGACTGACGAGAGCTTTCTTGAGTTCGAGCGCCTCTCGCGCGACGAATCGACCGGTGTTGCGATGAAGCCCATCTTCGTCCTGAAGACGCACAGGGACGAGCCCTGGTATGCAGAGAAATTGGCTGAGAAATTCGCCGGCTTCCGCCATGCGCGAGCCGACGAGATTTCTGAGCAATACGCGGACGCCAACGTGCTCGAGGCGGCACCTGTCATCGATCCGACCGTGTATCTTCCCTGGCTGCGGCAGCGCGCAATTGCTGCAGGCGGGGTGTTCGAGCAGCATGAAGTGCACAGCTTGCCGGATTGTCCGGAGGAGTTTTCAGTCATCGTCAATTGCACCGGCCTTGGTGCCCGGCAGCTGGCTAAAGATGCCGCTCTTGTTCCTGAGCGAGTGCAGGTCGTGACAATCAGGCACAACGGCTTCGACCGCGTCGTCATCGACGACGAAGGTCCGAACAAGCGCGCCTGCATCGTTCCGCACCGTGACTACATCAAGCTTGGCGCCGTCTTCGATGGCAACCAGGAGCCAACGGAGGTCGATGAGGAGCTGACGGCCGACATTCTCGCGCGTTGCCGCCGCATGGTGCCCGGTTTCGCCGCTGAGGAGTCGGATGTTCTCTCTGTGACTCGCGCGCTGCGTCCAGAGCGCTCGCTGATCCGCGTCGAGATGGAGACGCTTGATAATGGCCGCACCGTTGTCCATAACTACGGTCATGACGGGATGGGGTATCTGGTCTCCTTCGGCATCGCCGCAGAAATCGAGGGCTGGCTAGCAAAACTGTAAGCTCCGCCCGCACATAGAGGCGCTGCAAGGCGGCGTCTGGCGCTCTGGCGCTGTTAATCGTCAAATCAGGCGCCCTAAGCCACCGCGCGCCGAGGCGCCGCAACGCCGCTTCTGGCGTATTACCGCGTTGATTCAGCGCGCAAGTAGGGAGAGCGGGCAAAACGTCCGCTCTCCCCTCATTTGAAACCAGCATCAGAGCTAAGTCTTCGCACATATTTTACCGAAGCAATTCCTACTACGTCAGCTCGTGGCCTTAACAGCCCAGAACAGCATCTTACGTGTCCTTGATTGCCATACGACAAGATCTCTCGATCCAAAGAAGCAATGACATAACAGGCATCGCCAGTCGACCGTGGACGCAGGCGAATCGAGCCTCGCTCCTCGCCGCAGTTAAGGCAGGCCGTGCCGTATGTGGGTATGAAAGACATGTGGCTCTATTGAGGATGGGCATCATGTTCTGCAAGCGTATGGGCATACTCTTCGCTGCGTTGGTCATCAGCGGATTAGATTGTTTCTCCATCGCCAATCCTCCGCGAGACGAAGCGCTCGTGCACTACACGGCGGGAGACTTCAAGAAAGCAAGAACCCTCCTCGAAGAGTCACTGAAGAAGTTCCCGAATCAAGCAGAAACGCATTATCACCTGGCGAACACACTGGTTAAGCTGGAAGAGCTCCAGCAAGCCATCGCCCAGTACAAGCAAGCTCTGGCACTCAAACCAAGGCCTGTGCTGGAAAGATACTGCACTCAGGGCATTGAGCGATGCGAGGAAAGCCTCAAGTTGCGCGGGCAGATTGCTGCTCAGTCCGCAGCTAAACAGGCGGAAGAAGCCCGAGCGGCGGAGAAAACAGAGGCCGCCAAGAAGTTGCAGGAGCAGGCGCTTGAGCTGCGACAAAAACGCGAGAAGGAAATCAACGACCGCAAAGATCGAATATCGGCAGCGGCAGAAGAAGAGATAAAACGCCTCAAGGAGCAGAAGGCACAAAAACTGTACGATCTTGAAGACCCTGATAATTACAGGCGCAGCTATCGTATATGGCTGCGAGGAGCGCGCGAGCAAATCAATAGGGAGTACGACCAGCAGATCGATCGCGTTCGCAAAGACACAGAGCGGAGGCTCAATTCGCTGCAATCTCTTAAAGACGACAATCTAGTCGAAAGTTTGAATAGCCAGCTGAAGGCAGACCCTTCCAGGCATCATCTCGATCCAGTAGGTTCAACGATCTATCTCCGCAAGTACAAGACGGGTAAATAACCGCAAGTTTTCAAGGTTTGACCGAGGGAGACACTCCGCACCTCTTTGCAATTTTGATCGCAAGACGCATCTCAAGAAGAAAGAAGCCAGATTGGAATTTCGCGGGAAGGCGACCTGCACGACGTATCTGGCTTATATAGCACCTCTTGTCAATTCGCGGACGGATGACAAGATAATTAAGTCGCGCGAATCCAGCTTGTAAAGCGGCATTGCAAGAGAGCCCCCTCTCGACATCTGCATTTTGTTGGCACAGATCTGGCTTGCAGAGACTTATTTCGTGCTGTAAAGATGAGTCGCTCAACAAAAATTTGCGATTTTTCCCGCATGAAATCTGGTACCACGAGACGCCATCTCTATTCCAATCAAAATTCTAAAAACGACCACTCCCCACCGGCAACCCATCTCGCTGTCTCAGTTTCTTGTCAAAGTCTGCGCTCAGAACGCGAAGCGAAAGGGGATTAGTCTCGAATTGGATGGCAAGCCAGGCAAGGCTTCGTCTTGACCTGCCTTCGCAAACCGCGCTCGCGGTCTCATTTACTTTATCGTTTTTTAGGAGTGTCTATGAATGACAAAACTTTCCTCATTGGTCCGGAATTCGACAAGCGGTTTGTGCCGCTAATCGCCGGACATTTCAAGACTTTGATCAAAGAAGCTTCTTGCGGCACTGACGAAGACTGGCGGCGATTCCTGGGCGCCCTGCGTGAGCACGATGTCAGCGTATTCATTCGCGATTTGCCGCACGAAGAAAAGAAGGTGACGGTCGACCTCGCCGACGAGGCAACACGGCGGTATCTCAGAAAAGAGCTCAGCCGTCCGCTGCCGCCCAAGTATCAGCGCGTTGAGTTGGTGCTGAAGCGGACCTTTACCGACGATGAGCTCGAAGAAAATGCGCTTCTCTTGGGCTGGCACTGGGCTGCTCTCATGTTCGAGCGCCGTCCGTTGAACGAAGGCGAATTCCATCTGGACGGCTCGCGCATTGCAAGGGACTCTGTGCCCGTGCACGACATCGAGCTCCAGCACTGGCTTCTGTCCATGAGGGTGTCGGACGTGCGCCACTGCTTGTTCAATATGTGGAAGCCGCATGTTACTGCAGAGAGCGTCGCGCGCCTCATGCGCTACCGCTATTACATCGGCTGCGTGGAAGACCTGGAGCCATTTAAGGAGTTCGAGCGCAACCTAGAGGCTATCTCCGAGCGCGTCAAGACAAGAAGCGAGGAAGCATCGCGGGTGGTGTCAGCGAAGATCGATCAGCTTTTCGAAAAAGCCATAGCAGAACAGGCAGAGCTCAATGCCAGTGTCAGAGCTGACTTAGACGCGATGTGTGACCGCTTCGAAGAAGAGCACCGCCGGCGCTGCTCAGAGCCTGCGGTGGCTTCGCCGCAGAATTTGCAGCAAGCTGCCAGCATGTTGAAGAGCAAGAGCAGCTGGCTCTTTTAACAACTTTCTTGGTCCTGGCGGTCGCACGACTGCCAGGTTCATGACCAATTTTGAGGATACCGCTATGAAATGGCTGATATTTGCATTTATCGCGGTCATGATCTTGGACACGATCGCGCTGGCGATGAGAGCTATGCGCGGCAGTCTGTCCGAGGACATGGCAAATCTTGGCGCCGCTCTCAAACAAGTTGACGAGCTGGCCGACCGCCTCGAAGAGCCTGAGAAGACCGCCGTCAAAGAAATGCTCGCTCCCGCTCATGCAAAGCTGGAAGAAGCGAAGGCTCGCGTCGAAAGCGCCACGCATGCCGAAAGACAAATGTTGCGCGCTGAAGTGAAGCGGGCAATGAAGGCTGTCAGCGACGCTCGGCAGAGAGCTTTGAAGAGCCTTCCCGAGGACGAGGAAGACGATTGAGTCGTCTCCACATCACTGTCGCCCTGCTGTCGCCGCCGTGAGCGTCGCAGTCTTGAATTGAGTTCCGCCCAGCTTCGGTGATAACTGTCACTTGGGGCATACAACAACCACAGCTCCAGCAACAACAGCTCCAGAGCTCCCGAGTCTCGCTATAGATTGGGAAGCGACCGATTCGATCAGATCGAGCTGCACTGGCCGATTCGGTTGCTTCGTTTTTCCCTCGTAGGCGTATTCAGCCAAGGGAGGTCAGAGCACAGCACGATGACGCTCCGCATTCATTCTCATGTTCTCGTGTTCTCACAGCTTTTGCTAGATTATATAGTTATTTTGGCTCAAAGACTCAAATGGGAAATGGTAAGCCCTGACAGCGATTTTAGTGTCATGCGCTCCTACAAGGCGCCCGTGAGGATCGGGCAAAAGCGAATCGGCTTTTCAAGCAAAACTACACAGTCACGCGTCTCTACAATGTATTCATGACAGTCGATCAAAACCGAGTCGGCCCTTCAGGCAAAACTACACAGTCACGCGTCTCTACAAAGTATTCAGGTCGGCCTGGCAAAAGCGAATCGGCCCTTCAGGCAACAGGCGCTTTCACACACATGTCGAGCGTCGCTCTCGCGCCTTTTTCGTAGAGATGCTTGAGCAATGTATCGACTTCGTCTACGAAGCGCTGTGAACTGCCCAGAGAGCCGAAAATATCGTTCAATGCCAAGAGCGGTCTGGGATCATCCTTGGCTTCTTTTGCTATCGCAGAGAGCCTTTCGCCCTGCGGGTCGACAATCGGAATCTCGGCGCCCTGTTCATCAACCCCATTGAGAAAGCGAATCCAACTGGCTACGCAGAGTGACAGTCGCCGAATCGGCCCGCCTCTTGCAAGCTGCTCCTCAATTGACGGCAAAACGAATTTGGGCATCTTGGCCGAGCCATCCATGCAGATGCGCAGCGCCTGATCCTTGATGGTCTCATTGGCAAATCTTTCCATCAATGTACGTTTGTAATCTGCAAGATCAACACCGGGAACGTTTCCCACAATCGGTGTCACCTCCACATCCATAAAATCTCTAAGATAGGGCGCGAACTCCGGTGCCTGCGCAATCTCATAGATGTAGCGGTATCCGCACAGATAGCCAAGATATCCCATCGCGGAATGCGTTGCATTGAGAAGCCGAATCTTCATCTTTTCGTACGGTGCCACATCATTAGTGAATTGCACTCCGACCTTCTCCAGCGGCGGTCTGCCATTGGAGAAATTGTCCTCCACCACCCATTGTTTGAATGGCTCCGCTATGACCGGAAATCCATCTTCCAGCCCATATGTCTCCAGAACATATCTGCGTTCCGCATCGGTTGTAGCCGGCGTGATCCGATCGACCATGCAATTGGGAAACGCTACATTTTTGTCGATCCAGGTTGCCAGCTCAGGGCTTTTCTCGGCGCAGAATGCCAACAAAGTCTTCTTCGCAACGTGTCCGTTGCCCTGCAAATTGTCACAGGATAGCACCGTAAATGGTGTCACCGCCGCACGCCGCCTGCGTTCCAGGCCTTCAGCAAGATAACCAAAAATCGTCTGCGGGCGCGAAGGATTGGCAAGATCGTTCTTGACGCCCGGATTTTCGAAGTCGAGCTCTCCGCTTCCCTGATTGAAGCAATAACCGCCTTCTGTCGCCGTGAGCGTGACAATGCGAATCGCAGGATCAGCTAAACGGGCAAAGACACGCTCGGGGTTTTCATAACCAAATATGTAGCTCTTCAGCGCACCAATCACGCGGGCGCTGGCCTTGTCGCCATGACGCTCTACAAGTGTGTAGAGACAGTCTTGGGCATTGAGCGCCTTACTCATGGCAGCATCCTGCGGCATGATGCCGACGCCGCAAATCGCCCAATCC
>DATNRC010000595.1:0-13195 GCA_036703705.1 Candidatus Obscuribacterales bacterium | reverse complement strand
TATATTACACTGCACGTCTTGAGGAGTACGCGCACTTCCCTGTACCAATCTTGTTTGATCACCTCTCTACGTGCCAGCTTCTGACCTGGGGCACATTGTTAATCGAATTTTCCCTGTGCACCCTTATCTGGTCCAGGAGATTCAGAAAATACGTGCTCCTCATCGGTGTCATCTTTCACCTGGGCATTGACTGGTCGATGAACATTCCTCTTTTCGAGTACATAATGATCGCGTATTATTTGAATTTCCTTGAGCCTGCTTTTGTCATGCGTTCGATTGTATTTGTCAGGATGCGCATGAATAATTGGCTCAAAAATGCAAGAAGTGGTTTGAGACTGGCAAAGAACAATTGACTCCAGAGAGCAAGTCCGAACTGGGCGAAAGAATCGACAGATGTCTGAAACGCCACAAGCATGCTGGTGTGGGCATCGCCTATTTTGAAAACGGTGAAATTTTTTGGACGAGCAGCCATGGCTTTGCGGACCTTGAAAAACAGCTGCCTGTAAACGATAAGACGTTGTTCCAGGCGGCGTCCATCAGCAAGCCTGTTTCGGCTGTGGCTGCATTGCGCCTGGTGGAAGAGGGCGCGATTTGTCTTGATGAAGACGTCAATCTCAAGCTCAAGTCGTGGGCGATTGACGACAACGGCTTTCAAGGCAAGCACAAAGTGACCTTGCGTCGTTTACTCAATCACAGCTCCGGCCTCAATGTCAGCGGATTTCCCGGCTATTTGCCTGCCAAGCCGCTTCCGACTGCCCTTCAAATTCTAAACGGTGAGGCTCCGGCTAACACCGAAGCGATCAAGCTTCATAAAGAGCCCGGAACGGGCGTCAGTTATTCCGGCGGCGGATACGTCGTTTTGCAAGTCTTATTGAGCGACATAACCGGCAAGCCCTATGCAGAGGCCCTCAGCGAACTCGTATTGCAGCCCGCAGGAATGGCGCAGAGCCATTTTCAGCAGCCGCTTCCACAAGAGGCAGCGACCAACGCGGCTCAGCCCTATCAAAGCAACGGTCAAGCGGTCGCAGGCGGTGCGCGAGTGTATCCGGAACTTGCAGCGGCTGGGCTGTGGACAACGCGCTGTGATCTCATTCAATTTGGAATGGAAATCCAAGACAGCGTCACGGGTCGTTCGCGAAAGCTTCTTTCAAAGCGCATGGCCCTGGAAATGCTCACGCCTATGGAAAAGACGGACGGCTTTGGTCTTGGTTTCCGCGTCCACCTAAAGTCCCAGCGAATAAGCTACTTCCACTCAGGCATGAATGAAGGATATGAGTGTTTTATGCTTGTTCATTCCAGTCCAGAAAGAGGGATTGCGATCATGACAAACCGGCAAAACAGCTTTCCTCTCATCGAGAAACTTGCGCGTATTATGATGCGCAGTGACCATGGCTACATCCCCAAGCTCCGCAGGCGCTAGGAGCCCATCGCCTTTCGACCATGATCGCGTGGTCTTTCGGCCGGTATGCTGAATTACGTCTTCTGCCGCCAACAGCCTCATGCCGTTCGGCTTGGACCAATCACATCGTCAACATGCATCTTCATTCCCGCGTCAACATGTTGAGAGAAGGGTATGACGAAGGAGAGGTCGCATACCTGACTCTCCGCATGTCTTCGGCAGTGGAATAATCTTGCCGGGGTTCAATAAGCCTTTCTGATTGAAGCTCTCCTTTACCCAGCGCATCGCTTCAAGTTCCGCCTCGGTGAATGCTAAAGGCATCTCCTCTACTTTTTCGATGCCAATGCCGTGCTCACCGGAAAGAGTTCCGCCGAGCTCCACACACATGAGGAGAATTTCCTTGGCAGCTTTCATTACTCTTGCCACTTCCTCTACGTTATCACGATGATAAAGAATGCACGGATGCAAATTTCCATCACCGGCATGATACACATTCGCTACCACCACATTGTATTTGTCGCCTATGGCAGTGATGCGTTCAATCGACTCAGCCAGTCTGCTCCTTGGAATTACGCCGTCAAGAACGTAACCATGTGGAGCAATCCGCCCAAGCGCCCCAAAAGAAGTCTTGCGGGCTTTCCAGATTTTCGCTCGTTGCGATTCGTCCTTGGCCCAATCGACAGAAATAACATCGTTCTTGCGCAAGCAATTTTCCACTACTTCGCGATGAACGTGAATGCCCGCCTCAGAACCATCCAGTTCAACAATAAGAAGGGCACCGGCATGACGATTGAGCCCCATCCCCAGATAATCCTCAACAGCATTGAGCGTCAGCTTATCGATCATCTCCATCGCCGCCGGTACCACACCCGCTGCCACTATATCTGATACTGCCCGCCCGCCTGCTCCGACTGAGGGAAAGTAAGCAAGCATCGTTTCGACTGCGTGCGGTCTCGGCAACAAGCGCAATGTAGCTTCAGTCGCAATGCCGAGCGTGCCCTCGGAACCTACAAACACGCCGAGGAGATCAAGCCCCGGCGCGTATCGCGACCTGCCACCAAGCACAGTGACACGCCCATCCGGCAAGACCAGCTTCACCCCAAGCACGTGATTGATTGTCATTCCATATTTGAGAGTGTGCGGTCCGCCTGAATTCTCAGACAAATTGCCGCCGATAGTGGAAGCCGACTGGCTGGACGGATCGGGCGCGAAATAGAGACCGTGACGTTTTGCCGCATCGGAGACAGAAAGATTGGTCACTCCAACCTCAACCACCGCTACCTGATCGTACGGATCAATTTCGATCACGCGGGTCATGCGCGTCAACACAAGGCTTACGCCGCCCATTACCGTGGTTGCTCCGCCTGAAAGCCCGGTGGCTGCACCGCGAGGTGTAAAAGAGACTCCATTTTCGTTCAATAGGCGCACCACCGCCGCTACTTCTTCTGTGGAAGAAGGCAAAACCACCATGTCCGGACGGGCAACATCCAGAGTTTCCGCATCGCACTCATAAACGGCGAGGTCGGCGCGCGAGGTCAAAACATAATCTCTGCCCACTATTTCTCTGAGTGCAGGCTCGAGATTCTTATAGATGTTAGAACTAACCGTGCTACGGTCCACCACCCCTCACGCGCATCGTTTCCCTATCACCGACGATGGAACGGAATCCTTCCGGTCCGCCGGTATTATGGCTGAACGTGGACACCTTCTCACAAACCATGCGGCGCGAACCCATGGGAAACTGCAGAACTGGGCTTCCGGCAGTGCTTGTTATGGCTCTCAGGATGATGGCGTTGTAGAAGATATTGGGACTGGGTTGAAGCATGCGCACATTGACTATCTGCCCGTCACGGGTAACCGTGTAAGCAACCACACCCTTGAGCGGCTGAGAACGCTTCAAAATAGTTCCGGCAAAGGCTTGAATCTTAGTGAATATAGCTTCGGCCACCCTTCTGTGCCATTCGTCCCAGGCCAATTGCATCTCCTGGGAGTTGTCCGGATCGTTGGGACGCATTTGCGGCATCTGGGTCGGTGGGGCCATCTGAGGCACAGAGGGAGGCTGCATGACCGGCTGCTGTTGGGGAACCTGATCGCTCAAGCCGGGCATGGATTGCCCCTGGAAGGGGTCGCCGGTCTGCTGTGCGTTCAAGCCGAACTTTTGCGGCATATCCGGAGATGCTGATTGCACGGCAAATGCTTCTTTCGGCGGCTCGAACTGCTCGTTGTCGCCAAAGGGGTCACCGATACGATTGATATCGCTGCGGCTCAGACGAGGACCTGTGTTATCAGGCTGAATAAACCCTTCCTTCTGCACGCCGCCCTTCAACGTCTTATTCTGAGCAGTGGCTACGGGAGCAAAACCGAAAAGTATTTGGCCGCTCAGCAAAGACGACGAAATGATGAGCGCTTTGGCTCGACGGCCAGAAAATGGCAAAGCGGAGAATGTCATCATAATGGCGCTTCCAAGGAGTGGTAAGTTTTCAAAGTTGTCATGATTCCCTATAACCTTACTCTACTACTAAAACAAAAAAAGTAAATTCAGATTTTTATCTGAGCGGCGCTATCTCGAGCAATCAGGTTTAATTATTCAACTGTCGGCAAGGATCATATTAAACGATTGGCATTGGTCGATCCATGGGGATAACACGGCACCAACACGACGGTCTGACGATCATCGACAGCCACGCACACGTAGTGGCTGAATATTACGCTCATGAACGAGAGGAGGTCATTCAGCGAGCCTTTGACTCAGGAGTGGCGCAAATCGTCAACCCAGGGGTAGTCATAGAGACAATCCCAGAGCTCATCGAGCTGAGCGAGCGATACGGCAATCTGTACATCGGCGTCGGACTTCATCCTCACGATGCAAAGAATTGGACAGATGAGAGCCTCAACAAACTAAAAGAGGCAGCGGAGAACACCAAGGTCGTGGCGATCGGTGAATGCGGTTTGGACTTTTACTACCAGAACAGCGACCCGTCCGGCCAAATGGCAGTCTTTCGAGAGCATATCAAGCTGGCTCTCGACACGGATAAGCCCATAATCGTGCATTGCCGCGACGCATGGCAGGAAGCAATTACGCTCTTGAAAGAAGAAGGTCGCGGCGAGCTGCGCGGAGTGTTCCATTGTTTCACGGGAGATTCAAGTGTCTTGCCAGAGATAGAAGAGCTGGGCTTTTACGTCTCGTTTTCCGGAATCGTCACCTTTCCCAATGCTAAAAGCTTGCAGGCGGCTGCTCCGCTTGTGAAGAACGATCGGCTCCTAGTGGAAACGGACTGTCCCTATCTCGCACCGCAAAAGGTGCGGGGCAAACGGAACGAGCCATCGTATGTTTGGTATGTAGCGGAGAAGCTGGCGGAACTCCGCAGTACGACCCTACAAGAGATTGCCACCGTTACAACCAATAATGCGCGAACTTTGTTTCGTCTGCCTGCATTACCGTGACCGTCATGCTGGTGATGATGGAGCCGCCTTCAATTGACAAGCTCTTCCGATATCGGATGACCCTGCCAAGCGATCTGCCAAAGCTCTTCCGATATCGGATGACCCTGCCAAGCGATCTGCCAAAGGGTTTCATTTCAATTTGAGCGTCAGTTTGACTTCCGATCCCTCGCCTGTTGTTGAAGTGACTGATAGCGTTGTCGGATAAAGCGAACGAATAATCTCGGCACGTTGCTGCATGCTGGTCATACCCATTCCTCCTCCTTCCCCTCGTCGATCAGGAACTTCGGCAACGTCAAACCCACATCCGTTGTCCTTAATCGAAATAGCGAGACTCGCATTTTCGAGATGGTCGATCTTCACGATGACCTCGCTCGCCTGCGAGTATTTCTCCGCATTGTTTAGCGCCTCCTGCACGATGCGAAAAACATGCAATTGCACAATGTCCGGCACCACCGGCAATTCGGCATTACACTCAAGAGTACAGCGTATTCCTGAGCGCTCCTCGACTCGCTCGAGCAGTCCTTCGATGCTGACTCGCAGCCCCCAGTCCTGAAGATTTCGCGGCGAGTAATCGTTGCAAATATCCCTCAGCTTTTCGACAATCTCATCGAGGGTCTCGATGACCTCCTCGTTTGAAAGTGGCTTATCACCTGACATATGGCGTTTGAGCATAAGCATGTCGGCGATAATGCTGTCATGCAATTCTCGCGAAATTTGTTTCTTCAACTCCTCTTGTTGACTGACGAGTCGGTAGGCCAAATTTTGCATTTGCAGCGTGAGACGATCTACGTCGACTTTTTCAAACCCTTTCGAGCGAGATGACAACGTATTAGGCTCCGACGGCTTGCCGGCAGGACTCTTTTGTTGAGCAGCCGACTTGGACACGACCTGACGAAGACAGGTGTCCAACAGCTGCAAAATCTCCTCGGTTCTTATGCGGTGATTGTCCTTGCACCACACCAGTCCATGTTTCGTCCGCAGCAATTCGAGCTTCACCTGCAGCCGGTTGTCGTACTCAGCGAAGGAGAGGAAGGGGATTTCCTCGGTAGGAATAATGTACAGCTCGAGCGCGTATTTCGAAGCACGAACGGACAAACAATAGCTGTCATTTTTTGCGCGCCAGCGATAGAACTTATCAGGCAGACTGCGCCTCATTAAGGCATCCATTTGTGGAGGCCGGTCAGGCTCTTTGACATACTTCGGCGCTGAAAGAACAATACCGGCGTATGGGTGTCCTTCCTCCTCATTGGCAACACGGTGTTGGGCGGCTTCGAACAACGCATCCGCCAATTGGACGGAGAGCTCATCAGTCGCCTCCTGCTCAGGTGGAGCGGCCTTGCCCGCGTCAGGGCCCGCGCTCGCGTTTTGATTCGTTTCTTTTCTCTCTTGAACGGGGAAAAGGATTTTTGCCAGACGCCGAGCGTTGAAAAGACTTCCCACGTCAACTGATCCTTCAATGCACTTTGCTCGTTTGATCGAGGCTGCCGTAGCCATTTTCCACAGCCCAGGCAATTAATTGCTCGCGCGTTTCCAAACCCAGCTTCAGTTGCAAGGTTTCGCATTGTTTTCTGACCGTAGTGATTGAGGTTGTTCGTGCATCTGCGATGTCTTGATATTTCATGCCCCTGGCCAACATGCGCAGAACCTCATCTTCCGACCTGGTGAGTTTCTTCCAATTGCCTTTCACTTGTTCAGAAACAATATTTGTTTCTCCTTGAGTGACCCTGCGGATAGTGTCAGCTACTTTGCTTACTCGTTCTGATTTCAGAAGATAAGCAGCCACTCCCATGGAAAGAACGGCCTGTATGAAAGCCATTCGGCTTTCAGCAGAGAATATGACGAGCTTGGCTCCTTGCAATTTCGAGTACTGCTCGATCATCGATTTGGGACCGTATGTTCCCGGAAGATGAAGGTCCAACACGATAACGTCAGGCTTCAATTCACCGGCCATCTGTAAGCCTTCGTCGCCGTTAAGGCAAGAACCAACGACGCGAATGTCCTTTTCGCTGGAAAGACCTAGCGACAGTCCATCGAGAGTCGCCTGGTGATCTTCCACGATTAACACATTAATAGGATTGCTCACGTCAGGCACAATTGATCACCGCCTCTCCTCTGCCAATTTTACAGCGCTTTGTACGGCAGGCAAATACGCACTTTTGAGGACGCCATTTCGACCAGCTCACATTTTCCATTTGCTTTCGTTGGCCAGGGTCACGTGCAATTCAGCAAGCCCAAGGCATTTAACTTCCCGACGCAGCCTTATTGTACTTTCGGACCAGCGTCGAAGCCTTCTTTTCATACCGCGAAGACTTGGACACTCGCAAGAGCGCATCGACAGCTTTGTAGTAGTTTTTCTCGCGCCCGTACTTCATGCCAATCTTTAGAAATAGATCGTTGACATATTCCGCCTCGTCATTCGTAAGGTTTTGCCGCCTTATATGATCGAGATTGGCGATTGCCTCATCGGTGCGACCGGCGGCAATCATGTCCTCGATACGATCGAGATCGGGGCGCGTATTGACAGGCTGGACCAGCTTGACGGCAACAATCAGCAAGAATAATGAGATGGTTGAAGCAACGAGGATACTGAGCCGGTGCTTTACTCCCCTGGGCAATTCTTGCTTGACGACCGTTTTCGGCGCCCTGGCTTCGGCCAGAACAGCTCTTGCCGGATGGTCTTCTCTGGTCACCTGCGCGCTTTCTCTCTGGGCCATATCCAGAAGTCGCGGCGTCGGCTGCTCGAAGGGAATCCAGCTCGATTGGGCTTTGCCTTTGTCCCCGAAGGATACTTTGGAGACAGCAAGCTCGATGTCGTCCCAGAGTTCTTCGACCGTCTGCTGGCGCCCGTAGCGGTCTTTGCTCAGCGCTTTCATCACCGCCGATTCCAGCGCCTGAGGAAAAGCCAGATCGACGCGCATTGAACTCATTGACGGTGGCTGCTTGTTAACGTGCATGAACATAAGACCCATCACGTCGTCAGAATTGAAGGGTCGCGAACCCGTCAACATCTCGAAGATCACA
The DNA here is from genome assembly GCA_036703705.1 of Candidatus Obscuribacterales bacterium. GTDB lineage: Bacteria > Cyanobacteriota > Vampirovibrionia > Obscuribacterales > Obscuribacteraceae > DATNRC01. The sequence goes on along the minus strand of DATNRC010000595.1, from coordinate 5,331 downwards.
ACCCCAAGCGCATAAATGTCGCTGCGAAAATCGAGTTCTTCGCCCCGGCATTGTTCTGGGCTCATGTAACCGGGCGACCCGCAGACCTTGCCGTCAAGCGTTAGGGACATCGATGGCTCGCCCGTGTCATAGACCATCTTCGCAACACCAAAGTCAAGAACTCTGACGCCCGTTTCTTCAAGAACTATGTTTTCCGGCTTCAGATCGCGATGAATGATCTGGGCACGATGCGCTTCGGCGACTGCGCTTATCACTTGCTGAATGATCGGCAGCGCCTCATCCAATTTCAAGTACTTCTCCTCGCGAATTTTTTGAGCAAGAGTCTTGCCGTTTAGAAACTCAGTGACAATGTAAGGAAGCTCGTCATCGATTTTTCCAAAATGAAACAGCTTCACGATATTGGGATGATTGAGATGGCTTATCGTCTTTGCTTCGCGGAAAAATCGCCGCTGGGCCTTCTCGTCGGCGGCGCGGCTGCTGTTAAGAAGCTTGATTGCCATGAGACGCCCTGTAGTTTCATCGATAGCCTTATAAACGGATCCCATCGAACCATGACCAATTGCGCACAGAATGCGATAGCGATCTTCCACCTTGAAACCAATAAGCGGGCTCTTTCCAGCTGGAACCAACTGCTCTCCTTCATTTGGGCACAGCTGGAGGTCGTCGGAGAAGTGCTCGTTACAGGTGTTGCACAGCTTCATTTCTTAGCGTGACGAAGGAGAGAGACGTTTCCAGTTTGACATAAGTGCATCCGCCGTCGCTGCCTGTTTGGAATTGCGCGAAACCTTTCGCAAGAGTTGAATCGCCTGAGCATATTTGCGATTATGCGCCAACGCTTTGGCGACATTTATATATGAGCCGTCGAGCACCTCCTGGTCGCTTTCGCTAAGGCGATGACCGGCGCGTCTGCGAGGCTCCAGCACGGCAATCACGTCATCAAAGCGCTCCTTGACAAACAATTCTTGTGGCGTATCAGGTGTGACGACATCCCACATTGCAAGAATGCCAAAACCGGCCACAGCCAGCAAAATAATGAGCGGCAAAATCTGGCGCAGGGCGGTGGAGAACGAGCGATAGGAGAAAGCCACATCAGTGGCATGCGAAGCAGCATCATATGTTGCTCCTCGCTCGCGCTGCTGGGTCGGCACCGCATATGGTGAACGAGTGATAGGCGGCGCTTGATCGGAGTCGCATGTTCCAATCCCCTTCCCCCTGCGCGATGATTGAACGTTCCTATCTTCTTCAGCCTCTTCTTGGGCAACCTTTCGCAAATGTGCGCTTTCTGCCTGAGAAGCGCCTTCCTCCTTGCGGCGGCGCTGCCCGTGCGCTCCGGCGTCCGTTTCAGCGCCGGCTTGCAGGGACTTTCTCGCCTCAACAAACGATGCAGCCTCCCCTTCGCAAATGGGCGTCGTCGGGTTTATGCCCTCTTTAGCGACCGCACCGGCAGCCGCCTCCACAGTTGCTCTCAGCTTGCCGCCGTGGATCGACTGTACGCTGGCCACGCGGATAAGCTCCGATTCAGTTTTTGCGCCCATTGTCTTTTGTGCCTGCATTGCGGCAGTCTGCGGCACAGATTCCGGGTTTGAAGGAGAGATCGCCTGTGCCGGAATGGATGTTCCGCCGTCGCCACATGCGCGTTTCAATTCAGTGATGAATTGTTCGACCGTTTGCGGACGCTTATCAGGATCTTTGGACAGAGAACGGTCGACCAACTCAACAAGGGCAGCAGGGAAATTTCTCTCCGGTGCCACTTCTGATATCAGTGCCGGCTCGTCATTGACGTGCATATACATCAAACTGACCAGATCTTTCGCTGCAAAAGGTCTCTGTCCCGTCAGCGCTTCAAACAATACGATAGCAAGAGAATAAATATCGCTGCGTCTGTCGACCTGTCCGCCTCGGCATTGCTCGGGGCTCATATAGGCAGGGCTGCCGCAAATGACCCCATCAACCGTCAGCTGAACGGGATCGCTGCCTGTCTCCGATATCTTGGCGATGCTGAAGTCGACGAGCTTGACGAATTCTTTTATGTCTTCCTTCTCCATAACAACAATATTGCCGGGTTTGATGTCGCGGTGGACGACTCCCTTTTTGTGCGCTTCTGAAAGCGCTTCGCAGACCTGCTGAAAGATGGCGACTGTTCGCTCGATCGAGAGCGGAGCTTCTTGCTCGATCAGATTGGCCAGGGTTTTGCCCTCGAGCAAATCCATGACAAAAAACGGCTGCCCATCGGGAGTAGTCCCGAAATCATAGAGTGTGAGCAGGTGAGGGTGTTCGAGGCGGCTCAAAGCCTTTGCTTCGCGGTGGAATCTCACCAGAGACTCCGGATCGGCGCCGAGGTAACCGTGCAGCACCTTGAGTGCCACAACGCGTCCCAGAAGCTCCTGACGTGCCCTGTAAACGCTGCCGACAGCGCCCTTGCCGATCAAGGCTTCAACTTTGTAGCGGTCGTCGATGACCATGCCCAGAAGCGGATCAGCCGCCACCGGCACCAGCTGTGAACCCTCATGAGGACAGAGTTCGACCTCGTCCGCAAAATGGCGACTGCATGTAACGCATAACTTCATTTGATCAGGAAATCATGGGCTTTCATATATTTTTACCCACATAGACAGTCATTCTGTCAGCAAACAAGGCTGAGACGCAACGGCCTGAAGGGTGAACGGCCGGCGCTCTCATGCTGATAATCAGGCATTGCTTGCCCATCTTCAGACCATCTCGCGGCAATCGACTGCAGGCGCCGGCTTCCCGCCGCCCTCTCGTCACTCAGACACGACACAGACTCAGCGCCTCAGGCGCCTGTATTTCTTGAGCAGTTCCTTTTTCTTCGCTATGTGGGGCGAGTCTTCAGGAACCCTGTTCAGGAATTTCTTCGCTTCTGTGTACTTCGTCTGTTTGGCCAGTTTTTCCGCATGCTTGATGCAAGCGTGATGAAGGAGATCTTCCTCGTCGACCGAGAGTTCTTTAGTGAGCTTCTGCTTCTTATCAATAAGCTCAATCGCTTTGGTGTAATTGCCCTGTGAGAATTGCTTCTGCGCCTGCTGAATAACAGGAATCGGACCAGAAGCCGGCTTGTTCAGCTGATCGAACTTGGGTTTCAAAATCACGACATAGGCGCCGTAGCCGCCGCCAATGAGGACGACGACCGCCAGTATGACGGCAATTATTGTGGCAGGAGACGGCCCTGCATCTTGGAAGGCGCTGCGCATCTTGGTGCGGGTGCCTTCTTTTTCCTTGCGGCGCGCCTTATGAATTTCATCGAGATTGATGCTCATCGCCTCGGGAGCGCGCCCTCGCTGAATATTCGCCACCTGGAGGTCCGGCGATCTCGACACACCCGCATCCTGTAGCGGGGGCGGCTTGGGGGTGCCCACCCGCTCAAGGGCTTCTTTCAATCTGTTTTGCGTCTGTTCTGAAATATTGCCAGGGATTTTCGTCTCCATCGTCGGCAGGCGTTGCGCCGACTGAGACGTGGAAGCAGCAGGGGCGATTTCTTGCGTCGGAATAGGAGGAGTTTTCGTGCCCGTCAGCTCCTGATCGATTGCCTGTCCTTTGCTCGTGTAAGCGTCGTGGGCGCGCTTCTTCATTTCGGAGCCACGGTTGGCTGCTTCCATGAATCGATTGACGAGATCGGAAGTCATGCCGCCCATGTCACCAGCTGCCGAGCTGAGTCTGCGCGCCGCAGCGTCTATATCGGCGGAAGAAATCGAGGCGCTGCTCGTTTGCGGCGACGCTGGAGGCGCCTGTCGCGGTTGAGCACCAGATGCAGTGTTCTGGAAGCTCGAGACATCCACTTCACCGGTTTTGCGCGCGGCCTGAAGCAATCTGCTGACCGCAGAAGAGATTTTATCGTCGGAGCTGGCCGCCACAATATCAGCCTTTGGTGAAGCAGCTGCATTCGACGCTCCGGCGGGGTTAGTGGGAGCGCCCAATTGTTGTGGATGGGCGCCTGATTGAAGAAGGCGACTTACAGCCGAGGAAGCGCGGTCGTCGGCAGGCGGAGCTGCCGGCTCGCTCGGTTTAGCTTCCTGAGAAGCCTTCAACAAGCGGCTGAGCGCAGATGGATCTTTTCCGGGAGTCGGCTCGGGAAGTGCCGGCGTCTCCGCATAAGCAGGAGGGTGAGCAGGCTTCTGTTCCGGCGGTTCGGGAGCTTGCCCCTCGGCTGCTTGACCCTTATTTGCGGCCATCGCCGATGCAATGCGGCGCAATGCATCGGAAGTGATTTCAGCGGGATGATCGGCTGATTTTTTCTCAACCTCATCGGCAATGCGTTTTTCAGCGCTCGTGCCGCTCCCATCCGCTTGTGGCCTGCCGCCGAGAGCACTTGCCTCGCTCTCTTCCCCACCAAAAAATGGCTTGCCCTCAGGTTTAGATGGTTCGGGCGCCTTGCTTTCCGCCGCTGCGTCAACCTTTTGCTGACCAAGCGGAGGAGCTGATGATGCGTGCGGCGAAAAATCTACAGGGTCGAAAGTGCCTGTGTCTTGAACTTGGACAATAGAACCTTCATTCGCCTTTTCCGCCAGCGAGGAAAATTGCAACTTTTTCTCCTCCGGCAAAATATCGTCGAGTTTGCGCTCGATTGCAGACTTGAGCTGATCGAGCATGGCGGAGTTGTCCTCGTCAGCCGGCGAAGGCTCTTCGGGAGCAGCAGAGAAAGTTTCAGCCAGTCCTTGCTTAGCTGGCAATTCTTCGATTTCTTCGAAATTCTTCCCTTCTTGATCGACAGATTTTTCCCGGGCTTCAAGTTGCTTGGGAGCCGGCCATGCGGAAGGGTGGGTGGATTCGAAGGCACCACCTTCGAACGACGTCTTCGATTCTGGTGATAGAGACGGTTTTTCAGCGTCGGGAACAGACGGGCGGCGAGTCCAGGCAGCGGGGGACTGAGAAGATTGCGCGAAGTCGCTTGCCATTGGCGATGGACGCTCATCGAGCGCCTCTTGAGGGGGTGGTGGCGCTGAAAACTGGAGCTCCTTGTCCTGTGACTCAGCCGGCAATTCCGAGGCCAATGCGCTTGATTGCGCGCCCGGCGCCTGTTGAGGGAATCCGCCCGCTTGCGCGCCCGGCGCCTGTTGAGGGAAACCGCCCGCTTGCGTGCCCGGCGCTTGTTGAGGGAATCCGCTCGCTTGCGCGCCGGGCTCCTGTTGAGGGAATCCGCCCGCTTGCGCGCCCGGCGCCTGTTGTGGGAAACCGCTCGCTTGCGCGCCGGGCGCCTGTTGAGGAAATCCGCCCGATTGCGTGCCCGGCGCCTGTTGTGGGAAACCGCTCGCTTGCGCGCCGGGCGCCTGTTGAGGAAATCCGCCCGATTGCGTGCCCGGCGCTTGTTGAGGGAAA
>DATNRC010000594.1:0-11108 GCA_036703705.1 Candidatus Obscuribacterales bacterium | reverse complement strand
TGACGGCGGCAACGCCATCATCGGTTTCCTGACGTCGCTGGCGGCGGCGCTCGGCAGCTACAACCTTTACACTGCTTATGTCGGCTTCCTGGGCTGGCTGGGCGGTGTGATTGCGGCGGCGTTCGGCGCGCTTCTCTGCGGGCTGCTCGTGCTGCCGGGGCTGTATCGGCTGCTCGAAATCGCGCTCGCTGAAGTCACTGCCGGTGCCGGCAAGCGCGTGGACGACAAGCACAAGGCGGCGTTCGAGTGGGTGAAGAATTTCCACAAGAACACCTTCGAGCGCGCGCAGAAGGAGACTTTCGAGGACAAGACTGATTTCAAGGCGTTCTTCGGGCAGATTGCCAACATCCTCTTCGCCGCGGCGGTTTTCTACGCCGGCTGGGCGTATGGCGTATCCCAGCTGACCTCGACGATTGCCTGGTGGGCGGCACTTGTGGGCCTCGGCCTCTTGACGCTCATCTCGTACATCATCGGCGGTTACTGGGCAAAGCATGACGGCGGCGAGCCGCTCATCGCCATGCTCTCCATTGGCGCAGCGCTCTATGTCGGCGCCAACGCCTTCGTCGTCCTTCCCTGGACGTGGTGGCTGGCTCTGCCCACTGCCATTGTGCTCGCGATCCTTGCCGGATGCCTGGTGGGATTTTATGTCCTGCCGCCCGTGTATTGGATCTTGAAGAAGCTGGTCGGCTTCATCCCGGACACGGATGGCGGCTGGAAGAAGTCCTTCTCCGGTGTTCTCGAGTCTGTCCACAAGACGGTCTATGAGGCCGCCGACCGCTGGATCTGGTCGCGCTTCAAGCGGGTCGTGGAGCGCATCGCCAAGTTCATGGCTCCCATCATCGCCGCCATCGACAAGCGCTGGCGTGCCTTGATGGACCGCATCGACCGCATCTTCAACAAGAAGCGGCGGGCGTCCTAAGGGCCGCCTGAGGGGGGCGAGTGAATTCGCTCGCCTCCCTTCGCTATCAACGCTCACAACGGTGGTATCAAAGAAAGGAGGTGCACCATGCGTTCGAACATTGCCAATGTGCTCGACCTCGAGCTCACATGCTACGAGGATGGCGTTTTCCCTGAGGGCGAGCGGGCGGAAGTGATTGAGTTCGGCATCACCATGGTCGACCTCCCCACCCGCACCATCCTCAAAACGCTGAGCATTCCGGTCATTCCCACAATGTCCACGGTAAGCCCGTTTTGTGCGAGGCTGACCGGCTGGACGCCGGCGAAGCTCAATCGCTCGGGCGTCCCCTATGCTGAAGCCTGCCGCCGCATTCTCGAGAAGTACGGCGGGCGCAACCGGCTTCTTGTCGTTGATTCCGACGACGAGACGGAAATCGTCCGTGTTCAGTGCGCGCTGTCCGGCAATGGCATTGCTCCTGTCGAATATCCGTTCGGCACAAGCCAGCTCAATGTATCGACTCTGTTCGAGCTGCTGACTGGCGAGAAAAGCAATGTCGGGCTGGACAAAATGCTCGAGCTGCTCGGTCTGCAATTTGAAGGCCGGCGTCACCGAGCCGGGGACGACTCGAAAAACATCGCGCGTGTGCTCCTGAAGCTGCTCGAGAAGGGCAGCTTCAAGCTGTAAATCAAGCGTCGTGTGGGGGGCCGTCCTGCACGGCCCTCCACTTTTCGCCCGGCCCACGCTCAGCTGCTTTTCGTTTCTCTTTCGTCTGCTTTTGCTGGCGCCGACGAGCAGCTGACTGAGGAGGATTTGCTGTTATGCGGAAAACGCAATTCATGCTTTTCGTGGGCACCGCCCATGATGCCGAGCTCAGACGGCGAGTTGCTAAGCGGGCTCGCGAAGCGGGCTTCCAGGTTGACGATGAGGACGGTCCGTTTGGCACGGTGGTTGTAGCCGCCAATGATGACGATCACACGGCCCTTGCTGCCATCGAGGAAGTAACGTCAGTCTGCACTGTTCCAACAGCAGAGGAAATCGAGCAGTCAATCGCCATGCTCGAGCAAATGGCGGCCCTTCGAAAGGAGCGCTCCGCCCAGCAATAATCGCTGCCGGCGTCCGCTCTCGAAAGGAGCCCTGTGAAGCCGAACGAAGAGACGGACCACCATGGGCATTCGTTGTCTGGGCTCTGGTCTTGACTGTGTGACGCCGGTTTGAACAATTGTGCTGGGCAGCCCCGAATGTGGTGGCTGCCCGTACGCGCCCCTGCCGATGCATGGCATCGATTCGGGGACAACCGTTTTCTTGCGGCCCTAGGCGGAACTTGGGCTCGGGAGTTGCCCGAGTCCCTCACATCAACTGCAGTTAGACTTCTTCGAGACAATTATGAAACCCCGCGCTTTCTTCATCCGTTTGGCCGGACTTCCCATTCTTGCAACCGTTGCCTCGCTTGTGGGTGCAGTCACCTCGTCATGGTGGGCGGCTGCACTGATGGGCTTTCTTGGCGCCATCGTCTTCACGTTCGTGAGCGAGCGCATCGTGCGCGGACTGCTCTTCGGAAAGATTGGAGCCGGACCGCTGGCGTGGTACTTCGTGCATCTTCTGGAGGAAACAGCGGCCATTGCTCTGATTGCCGTCATCTTCTCCTTCCTCTTCGGCGCCTCTATCGGCGGCACTCTGGCGTTTTCCATCATGGCTTTCGTCATCTGGGTGTTCCTCTGCAAGGAGATGCTCGGCAATATCGGTGCTCTCCTGCCCATGTGGCTTGCGACGCGCCGCCTGAGGTAATCACGACGTGTTATGCCGGAGGTGCTCCACCTCTGGCATAACTTCTTCGGGAGGCCGGTGTCAAGCCGGCCTCCTGTCTATCCAAACTTGTTGCTGACTTCTTGGGTGCGCAGTGTAATTCGCGCGGCATTACGTTTGCGGGAAGCAGGCGAACACGACCCGCAGTCAAAAAAATTTTTGCTCCTAAAGGCACCATGGGTGGTATCAGATACCGCCCTTGGTATCGACGGTGTCCGCGCGCTCGCGGGGCGCGTATTGCGAAAGTCGCACGACTTCAGTCCTTCTTTGCCGGTGGCTTTGGACGTTTCAAATTGCTCAGTTGAGACTCAACGACTCTCCTGCGTTCGGCGGGATTGTCATTGATTTCCTTAACCTCGGAGAAGATTTTTGCTGCTTCCTCCGCGCGGTTGGTGCTCTGCAAGAGGCGTGCATAGTCCTTCAGACCATCCGTAATGCCCTCTCCGGCATCTTCACTCATGTGGGCATGACGAAGCTCCATCTCCTCAAGGAGTACTTGTTCGGCTTCCGCTACCTTGCCTCTTTGCTGATATACGTGAGCCAGCGTGTTGAGAATGTTGGCGCGTTTGAGCGGATGCAACGACTGAGATAGCTTTAGCATGTGCAATACGTAAGGTTCTGCCTGCTCATATTTGCCTTGCACGCAAAGCACGCCGCTCAGATTATTCAGATCATCGATTAGCTCAGGGTTGTCGGCGCCTAGCTCGTAAATGCGGAAGGCGAAGACCTTTTGCAGAATGTTTTCCGCTCGCTCGTAATTGCCATGGTCCCGATATCTCAAAGCCAGCTTTATGTAGCTTTTAACGACGGCCGGGTCGGACAGGACGACATTTGGATCCGCTTCGAGGACCGAGGGATCCAGCTCTACCGGCGCCGACGCAGATTTTTTCTCGACTCTCGTTGCTTGAGGTGGTGGCACCGCCGTGGCTTGCTGCGGCGCTGTTTGCGGAGGCGGTGCTTGCTTCTCTGCCGGTGGCAGCGGTGTTGCTGTTTGCGCAGGCGGAGCTTGTTTCGCTGCCGCTTGTTGCGGAGCTGCTGTTTGCGTAGGCGGAGCTTGTTTTTCTGCCGGTGGCAGCGGTGTTGCTGTTTGCGGAGGCGGAGCTTGTTTCGCTGCCGCTTGTTGCGGAGCTGCTGTTTGCGGAGGCAGTGTCGGATTGGCCGCTTGTCGGGGTGCTGCTGGGTGCGGAGTTGGCGCTTCTCCAACAGAGGGTGCTTTGACTGTGGCCGCTGATTCCGGTGGCGGTGCGATTTTGCTTGGTTCTCTTTGCTTTGCAACGTGATCGGGCGTCTTCGTATTACTGCCAGCTCTCGATTCTGCTGCTTCAGGGGGCATGGCGGCCTCTGGCGGCAGTTGTTTATTGACCCCACCGGCGATCGGTTCTTTCGCTCTCTTCTCATCTGATGGAGACATCGCCTGGTCAAATGCGTTATCAATGGTGCTCTCAATCGATTCACCGTTGGTGTACAAATTGGCCAAACTTGCTTTGCCGCTGAGGGGTGACGTCGGCAACGAATTCTTATGTTGCTGAGCCGGCTCGTTGGCTCGGCTGGCGCTATCTGCACCCGTTGCGGTGGCTTGGTGAGGCGAAGGTGGCTTAGCGATTGGTGCTGGCGTTGAAATCGGCTGCGCTGGTTCTTGAGTTGGAGCGGGTATGGGTAAAGGTCCGGTAGTTGGAACCTGACCTTTGTTATGCGTGATAAACAGGTCGGACGGAGGGATGGCGGTCGCCTCGGGATCGAGCATCGATTTTGCGAATGCATCATCAACAGCTGTTTCTAAGTCGCTTTCCGATTTGAATAATCCGTCGCGAGCCCCCTGTGCATTTTGGTGTTGAACAGCCATTGATCGCTCGAACGCTCGGTCTATGTCGCTTTCTATGCCGCTGCCCGTGCTTATCGGTGCCGTGGATGTCGATGGAGACATTTGACCGGCATTTGGATTCATGGACTGATCGAACGCTCGATCGATAGCGCTATCAATCGTATTGTCGAACATGCCGGGCGGAACTGGCTGATTGACTTCGTCAGCCAATTTTTTCAATGATTGATCGAAGGCCCGATCGATGTGATCGGAGACCACTCCGCTGATCGTCGTCGATGGAGGCACCGCTTTATCTGATGGCCCTGCCATCGATTGAGCGAATGCTCTATCGATGGCGCTCTCCATGTCGCTTCCTGAAAAGAGCCCTGGCGGTGCTGGTTGATTCACCTCATTCGCCAGTATTTTCATGGATGCATCGAACGCCCTGTCGATGGCACTATCCATGGTGATGCCCAGATCAGGGCCGGCTGGTTGTGGCACGCTAGGAAAACTCGCCGGCGAGGTCATGTACGATGGTGCGGATTGCGCCGACGGCTCAAACGCTCCTGGCTTGCCGAAGTCGATCGGACCGGGTTGAGCAGAGAATGTGCCTGAAGGCATGTCGGAAGGACTTTCTTGCCGACGAATTCTCAGATAGTTGATGTGGGCGAGAGCCGCATCCTGTTCAATCACTCCTTCTTGCAGGCGGCGATAGACGTCAAGACATGACTTCATTGTATTGTCGTCGCAAAAGCCAGTGACGAGGAGCACTTTTGCGATCAGAGAAGGCATTTTGTAGCCGATGTTGAACGCTTGGTTGATTTCGTCTTGCCCAACAACACCCGCAAGCGTCAAGAATCGCTCAAATGGAATCACTTCTCTTGGTCCGACCGCACGCTGTGGCTGCGGTGGCTGTAAAACCTGTTCAAAGCTTTTACCGCCGAAATGCATCTCGGACAAGCCCTGGCCTGCCCGATTGGCATCGATCTGTCCTTCGTTGACCAACTTTTGCATGCGCAGCGCAGCGTCAAGAATTTCAGAGGACACGTATCCGCGATTCATCAAAACCCAGCCAATCGGCTGATCAGTGGACAAGCCGATTTCCAGAGCCTGAGTGACATCGGTTTCCGATAGTATCCTTGCCAGCACGAGCAGCTCTCCAAGCCTTATGCCGGTTTTCGGTTGCTGAGGAATCTGCTGCTCGGGCGTGGATCTTCGCCTGAGCGATTGTTTGAGAGATTCCACAGCCTGGTCTCTGTCCAGTTCGCCGTCTCTGAGCTTGACTTGAAGATCGAGAGCAGTTTTTAGCGCTGATTCGCTGACTGATGACTGCAGAATGAGAACGCGTCCGAATGGCAAGCCAGTCGTAATGCTCTTTTGCATGGCCGCGTCCAATTCCTCTGCGGAGGCTACTCCTGCCTCGAACAAGAGCTCTCCCAACGTCAGAGCGTGTCTGTCCGCGGGCGCCGCTTCACCTTGCTGGTTGAGGGTCCTTTCCGCTTCTTCGAATGTGACGTTGGTGCGAGCCACCAGGGCCAGACAGCGGACAGCAAATTCCATTGTTATCCGCCGGTCGTTAATCTTTGCCTGTGCTTCAGCAGCCGACTGAAGGTGAGGCACCGACAGGTAGCCGTTCATCACCAGCACTTGCCTGATGTTAAGCGATTTTGTGACTGCCAGGCGTGTCGCTTCCGCATAATCCTCAACTGTCAAGAAGCCCGCAGCCACAAGGAGATCTCCAAATTGGATCTCCATGGGGCTGGCGGCAAAACTATGTTGGCTGGTCGAGGACATTGTTAATGCTCCTTGCTCTATATGCCCAGCTGTTTCACCGCATAAAAAGATTGAATGAACCAAATATGATTGTTCCCTCTCCACCTTCAGTTTTTCGGGCACAGTTGGAATTGCGCCTCGGAACAGCGCCAGGGAGTGGGGATTTACTGCGGAACAGCGCCGGGGAGTGGGGATTTACTGCGGAACAGCGCCGGAGAGTGGGATTTACTGCACCTGCACCACCCACCACCCACCGTCCCGACTTTGACTAGACACGATAGTAAGAATGGCCAATTTTTTTTGAGCTCTCGTGTCCGGTCGCACCAAATGCAGTGCAGTGCCATGGCCTTGTGCCGCATGGGAAACCGGGCAAGCTCAACACTTATTGCCAGTTGGGGAAGATGGCTCGGTTCCGCAGTCGAGGAAACCGCGGACACCGAGCCGCATTGGAGGCTGGCTGAAAACCAATTGTGCCTCACTGGCAATCACAACGACGTATGCTCCGTCGCTTGAAACATGCCAGGGAGCCTCCAAGAACCTTCTTCCAATTGCCGTCAGGAAGCCTTCAGACTTGCCTGTGGCGCTGCTTTTCGAGAAGATTGCTGCCCGGGTTTCGGCCATTTTCGCGGTGGCGGAAGGTACTTCTGCGGTTTTCGCCGCCCCTTGCCTTTGCCGTCCGTGAGCAATCCGCAGTGGTTGATGCGCTCCCGATTTTCGTTTACGGGGAATCCACAGTGCTCGCAACGCCCTTGCTCTCGTTTGCGAGCTGATGTTTTCAGACTGCGCCCGGTTTCGCCGTTTGCCGGGCTGCATTTTTTACAGTACATAGATTTTCCTTTCTCTCCGTGTGGGAGGATTGCAAACCAAATGTTTTCCGGGAAGACGAAGCCCGGCGGTCGAGCTCCTTTTCACCGAACGAAATGACTTCCTTTCCTCAAGACGACTTTCGCAGGGATATGCAGTAACACAGAGTGAAGGCGGCTCCCAAATCGTATTATGAGCCGGGGCATTGATGCCTGGCGTAATCGAGTTGTTTCACGTCTTTCTCTTTGTGTTTGCTGAAGTCCGTCAATGAATGAAAGAAGATATCTATCGATAACAAAAACCACCTTGTGAGGGAAGCGGATAAGCGGCACGAGAAAAATGGCCCGTGCCTTTCCAAACGCCTCACGTTATCGGGGATTCAAGCAGTTTCACCGCAAATAAGGACGAGTGACCGCGGGGATGGCGAACATAAAATCTTCTTGGCTTCCTTGCTCGGCTCTCGCATTGGACTTATTCTCCGGGCGAGAAAAAATGAAATTGGACTGCCATGAGATTTTAGGTTCCGGCTCTTATCGGTGTGGGAACACGCTTCGGCGCTTGACGTCGTGGGGCTTAATTCGTTAGCAATGTCAAGCGAATCTGGCTCTGTTCGTCAGGGTATAGAGCGTTCAGATAGACGAACATATCCTAAGTGGGTTGGCAAGCGGCAGCCGGACTTCGTGTCCTCAAAAAGCGAGGTTTATCATGGGAATTCTTGGAAATTTGCTGAAGCAATTGTGGGATGCGATCGTTCCGGACGGCGACGACAGCGCCTGGGATGAATATCGGCGCGCTCGCGCGATGTCGGCAAGCGACGACCAAGAGTAGATTGCTGGATAGCGAGGTTCAGAAGGCAGCTCGCGCCTGGCAGTATAGTTTTTCGGCTTCCTGGGGGCGATCTGTCTTGACCAAGAGCCTGGCGTAGTCTTTGAGAAGACGGATAATTTCATCCGTGGTGGCACCGGTGAAGTGGAGGCTCTCTACGGCGAGAGCTCGACTCAACAGCGGCTCTGCTTCGTCCATGCGACCCAATTGGACATAAACATTCGCCAGGCTGCTCAAGCACGCGGTCAGCATGCGCGGATTCACGGGCACACATCTGTCCACGATAGTGACGGCTCGCTCGAGCAACTCCTCGGCCCGGGCAAGCCGTCCCAGAAGAGCGCGCGCTGTAGCGAGATTCAAAAGGGAGTTCAACAGCTCAGGACTGTTCGTGCCGTGAATTCCTTCGAGAATGTCTAACACCCTTCCGTAATGCTCTGAGGCGCCCTCGTAATCCCCTGTTGACAGAGCGACTTCGCCCAGCGTGGTGTAGGCGGAGCTCAGAGCTCGGCAAAACTCGATTTTCTCAGAAAAGTCGCGAGTGAAGACGCGCTCTTCAGGCATGCCTGCTGACGCTTTGGCGACATCCGCCCGGGATTGACCATTCTTCTTTCGTGCGAGCGCCTTCTCGGTCACGGTCACCGGGTCGATTTCACCGAGTGTTGTAAAACGCCGCCGCCTGACCAGACCCATGTCAACCATTGCTTGCGAGACGGAGACTTTTTCTTTGTGCACGTATTTGAGGCATTGAGCGGCTTTCTGCTCGGTCAAAAACTTGCTGTCGGTCATCTGCTGCAGAGAAAGCGCTGCTTCCAATACGTTTTCCTCGATCCATCTTTTGGCAAGCAGAATCTGGCCTATTTTCTGATTGCTGTCGATTGCCTGCTCTTGCGCTTCCAGAACCTGCTCTGGCTTGAGGACGTCGGCACTGACGAGAAGCTCACCCATTCTTATCACATGCCGCCGCGCTTCTTTAGCCAGTTTTCGATATTCGCCCGGCAATACGGGCCGTTCGAACGCACCTTGCTTAAGTGCTTCGATTGCCTCGCGACGCCCAATCATTTCATCTCTTATGCGAATCTGCAATTCGAGCGAAACTTCCAGCAGCGCTTCCGAGATGGCGCCCGTGATTATGAGGCAGCGGCCGAGCGGCAAGCCAGTTTTCAAACTCTCCTCCAGGGCGTCATGAAACTGTTGTTTTGTGATCAAACCCGCTTCCAGCAAGAGTTCGCCCAGCTTATTGGTGCTGGACGCCCACCAGCTCTGGAACGATTGCCCCTTGAGGGCCTCACTGAACGTAATTCCGGATTTGAAGGCCTGTCTCAGGGCGGTGATGCCGGTTCGAAAATCACACGTTCTGTCCTTGATTGCTGATTGAGCCGAGATTGCATTGATCAAATCATTCCGATCCAGCCGCCCTTGTGATATCAATACCTGCCCGACGTGGATTCGATGCACCGAGGCGACGGTCATCACTTCCGACAATTCGGATCGGGTGATGACGCCTGCCTCCACGAGGAGGTCTCCAACGCGGATATCTGTGGCGAACTGTTTCATTTGCAATTTAGGACCTACAAGACAGGAGTGCCAATTCAATGGAGCCGTTGCACTGTTAATACCGAAGCGTGTAGCTGAGCCTCGACTGGCGTCAAGCTTGCTTTCTCCCGTCACAACGGGAGTGCTTCGGTATAGTGGGGAATGGTTGCCGGGTCTCCGCCGCCAATGGCGAGCCTGAAAATTTAAGCACCTACCTGCTCACGATTTTCAAACTGTGATTAAGGTGAGATGAAGATCACAACTACAGGCGTTGCCAGCTGTACCAGAGAAGGCTGATGGGCTCTTGAATTCGCGGGTGACAGCGATCAATCTTATTTAGGATAAATCTCTACACAATTGAAAAAGAGCGGAGCAAAAAGCCCCGTCCACTTTTCTCAAAAGTGCGCAGTCCAGTTTGTTTGTGGACTATCGACGAGCGGATGCAGAGCCGAAGGCCGGTATTCGGAGGCTCAATGTTGAGGCAATCCGAAGCAGCAGGATGTCGCGATCAAGCAATGGTGACCTTATCGCACAGGTAGACGTCCTGGATGGCATTGAGCAGGGAGATGCCTTCCTTCATCGGGCGCTGGAACGCTTTGCGTCCCGAAATCAAGCCCATTCCGCCGGCGCGCTTGTTGATAACGGCTGTCTTGATTGCCTCTTCCATGTCGTTTTGACCGGAGGCGCCGCCTGAGTTGATAAGCCCTGCGCGGCCCATGAAGCAGTTGGCGACCTGGTAGCGCGTAAGGTCGATCGGGTGGTCGGTTGTCAGCTCGGAATAAACGCGAGAGTCGGTCTTGCCGAATTTGAGGGCGTTGTAACCGCCGTTGTTCTCAGGCAGCTTCTGTTTGATGATGTCGGCTTCAATCGTCACGCCGAGGTGGTTGGCTTGACCGGTCAGGTCGGCTGCCAGATGGTAGTCGACGTCGCCGACTTTGAATCCGCTGTTGCGCAGATAGCACCAGAGGATTGTCGCCATGCCCAGCTGATGCGCTTCATGGAAAGCAACGGCGATTTCTTGAATCTGTCTTGATGATTCCGGAGAGCCGAAGTAGATTGTGGCGCCGACAGCAACGGCACCGATTTCCCATGCTTGTTTCACTGTGCCGAAGAGAATCTGGTCGTATTTGTTGGGATAAGTCAAAAATTCATTGTGATTGATTTTGACGATGAAAGGAATTTTGTGGGCGTACTTTCTGGAAACTGAGCCCAAAACGCCGAATGTCGAAGCCACGGCGTTGCAGCCGCCTTCGATCGCCAATTTGACGATGTTTTCACCGTCGAAATAAAGGGGATTTTTGGCAAACGAAGCGCCGGCCGAGTGCTCAATGCCCTGGTCGACGGGGAGAATGGATACATAACCCGTGCCGGCCAATCTGCCGCTGTTGAACAAAGACTGCAGGCTGCGCAAAACGCGTGGGTTGCGATCGGTTGAAGCAGCTATGCGATCGACAAAATCCGGCCCGGGCAAATGCAGCTGGTCCTTGGAAATGCCTTTGCATTTGTGCTCAAGGAAGTAGCTTGCTTGGCTGCCGAGCGCTTTTTCAATAGTAGAAAGTTCCGTCATTACTGGCATGTCTTATCTCCCCAGTACCGCCTTTGACGCAGTTAAAGGTACCAGCAATTGGCGCCGTATGTCGAATCTATACACAAACAATAAGCAATGATTCT
>DATNRC010000593.1:0-7627 GCA_036703705.1 Candidatus Obscuribacterales bacterium | reverse complement strand
AGCTGCTTTGCCAGCATGGCTCTCAGGAAGGCTGGGAGAAGCCATTTTCGTTGGTCGTTGCGCAACTGCATGACAAAACGAGCACCGTTCCATTCGGTGCTCGTCGTGTGATTGGGAGTTTGCGACCGCGCGATTGATTTGCCTTCGGACTGTCGGCTCCCTGTTCTAGCCCGTTGCACGTGCGGGCGGAACAATCTTGTACCAGGTGCCTTTGAATTCGACGATCACTTGCTGTCCCACAGAAAGGAATTTGGAAATTCCCGGAACGTCTTTGATCAACGTGAAGTAAGCATCGCTGCCGAACTCAATCACTTTAGGTTCCGGCTTTTTAGCGCTGGCGAAGGTGCTGTCGGTCCAGAAGCCGTTCACAAGGTAGAAAGTTTTGTCTTCCACAACTTTGATTGAACCGGCCAAGATGTCCTGCTTCTTCAGGGCATTGCTTTCCTTCAGCTCGTTGAGGGTCTTGGCAATTTTCACCGCCACCTCACCTGTTTCAGGCGCAGGCGCACTAGCAGCCCTGGATACAAAGGCGGCAGGGCTGTAGCGCGCATAGAACCCGTTTCGCCCGGCGCTCTTTGCGGCTTCTGATGAGCTTCCTTCATCACCGTAAACCACCGGTCGATCGTCAACCACTGCCATTTTGCGTCTTGCGGCGTAGAAGTTTGAGCCCGGGAGCTTACCCCGCACTGAAGCGGCAGAAGAGGATGGAGTGCCGGATACGAAGATGTCTCCTCCCCAGGCCTGCGGGATTGATAAATCCATGGCCCTGGCGTCAGCAACATGTCCGGCGCCGCCGTCACCACGAAATCCCACAGGGGGTGACAATGCCACTGCCGGCGGTGGAGGAACCATACCTGATTCCATTCTGTGGCTGGGAAGATAGTGGAAGCGCATGCCAGACGCAGAGTCCGTGGAAGATGGCGGCAGTCCGCCAATACTCCTCGCCCGGCCCGCAAGAGCTGGTGATGCGGCACGGGAGACAGGCCAGGCGCGACCACTCACCATCCCACCACCCCTGGCTGCGAAGCGATCGATTCTGCCGCCTTCGCTGGGATCTGTCACCAAATATGATGTGTATTGCGAGATGATGCCGTATTTTTGCGACAAGGCGATTATCTCGTCCACTACTTCCTTATTGTCGCCGTTGGCCTGCGCAACTTCCGTGAGATAGCCGATTCTTCTCATGGCCCAAAGGCGAGGAAGATATGAATGACCGGCTTCATCAGCCTTGAAAGTAAGCGGGAATGAGTAGGCTTTCTTGATTCCATTGAGTTCACCGGTCAGCTTCACAGTTGCCGCCCCGTCTCCTTTGTATCTGCCGATGAGAATGACCTGCGATCCGGCAAAGATGTCCTTCACTTCCTTGGGATAAACATCCTTTACCTGAATGCCTTCAAATGCCAGTTTCACATCCGAGAGGACAGGCTTGCTTATCTTTTGGCAGAAGCTGCTCAATGCTGTTTCCAGGCTTTCGTCGGGCTCCACATATTGTGCAGTGCCATGATGCTGCTCGGCCAATTTGTTGAGCAATCGAGTGTTGACGTCATAGCCGACGCCAAAGTCGAATATGCGCAAGTCCCGCTTCGACTTCACACCGCCCAATAGCTTGCTTATGTCCGTTTCTCCAACTGTCGGCTCACCGTCCGTGATCAGTACGATATAAGCAGGTCTTGTGGATTCCTCATTCAAAATAGTGGTGGCCATGGCAAGAGCGTCACTGATATTGGTGCCGCCATGCGGTTCGAGCTCGCTGATGAATTTGTCCGCTTCCTTTTTGTTGTCTGCCGTTGCCGGCACAAGCCTGGTGCGGAACGCTTCCGTATCCGTATTGAACTGCACCACGCTAAATCTGTCCTCGCTGGACAAGCCATTGACCATATATTTCAGCGCTTTGCGGTTTTGCTCCATCTTGTCGCCTTGCATCGAGCCTGAAGTATCAGCGACAATGACGATATCCTTACCCGCAACAGTTTTGGCACCAAGCGGCGGCGCCAGAGTCATGAGGAAATACCCGTCCTCATCGGTCTTCCGGTGGGTGAGAAGATTGGCCGCCAGATCTTTGTCGGAAACGCTGTAATAGAGAAGGAAGTCTTTATCGGGAAGACTTTCTTTTTCCAAGAATGAAACTTTTGCGTCATTTTCTCCATTGCGGCTGGACGTGACGGCATGAGTGGGAGACCAAATTGTGCGTATGGGCTGCTTGCTGGCAAGCTTTACGTCAATCTTCATCTCATCGATCGGCTCGTCTCCACCCTTGGCTTTGAGGGGAAAACGGTATTTGAGCATGCCATTTTCCGCCCGCAAGATCTGAGTGTATTCGAGCTCTACTTTCTTTGTGCCGTGCGCGGGAATGGGAAATATTCGCGCCCTTACCGTTTTGTAATCCGCATACTCGAGCAAACCGGGGTCGACCATGCGCCTGACGATGGATTCGTACTCCGTGCGCGCGGCCGTGGCTTCGAGAATCTTTCCCTCTACGGGTTTGCCGTCAATAAGCAGCGAGAAGGAGCTGAATGTCGTGTCATCAGGCAAAGGAAAGAGATACGTGCCGGCGAGATTCTGGTCTGAATCGTTAGAAAATGTCTGACTGATGAAAGTTTTTGCTACCTGATCGCTAATTTCCACTTTCACAGACTCATCTTTCAGGTGCAAACCATAAGAAATTGATCCTTGCAGCACCGGCCGCCCGCCAGGAGCGGGCACGACAGTGCCGGGTCTGTGGCCGGGTCTTGTAACCGGAGGTCTGACAACGACCGGCGGCCGCCCCGCTACCGGATCAACGACGATAAACCCCGAGGCATTCGCCGCAGGCGCATAAGATAACGTTGCTGCCAGTGCAACGACCGAAGCTAAGGCAACGCATTTCATTGGTAATTCCTCGCGAAGAAATTAGAGAGGCCGAGGTGGACCAAAAGTCCGGATGATGCCATCCGTAGCTTAGAAGAAAGCCGCCATGAATTCGCCCGGACAAACAGATTGAAAATTCTGGGGTTTACCCTAGGCCTTCAGCAATATGGGAGCTTGGGCAAGGCAACTTAACTGCTTGTTTTATACCCAGGTAGACGCTTTTGCAGGA
Source organism: Candidatus Obscuribacterales bacterium (assembly GCA_036703705.1). Lineage (GTDB taxonomy): Bacteria > Cyanobacteriota > Vampirovibrionia > Obscuribacterales > Obscuribacteraceae > DATNRC01. Next base: position 4,551 of record DATNRC010000593.1, on the reverse strand, counting down.
AGAACTCTACGACAGCTCGTCGTTCGTCTTCCTGCCTTCCGCACCATATATGGTTCTAGAAACTCTTTCTCTGATCGCAAAATTCGCGGCGCGAGTGGAAACCGATAATGCCGCAGCCGGGTCACTCGAAAACGGCCGGGACTAGCTTTGCTCGCAAATTGCCCTCTCAAGGCAATGAGCGCTGAAGATGAGAAGGAATTACTCTCTCTCTGAACCGAGGCAATTACGCTGCTTCAAAAGGAATACGTGGGATTCCTCCCACACCCAGCTTGACATCCGGAGGCCGATTTTATACGCTTAGCCAGCAAGAAAGGCGTTTCCGATTCTCACTGCGAGGCGTGGCGTAAAGTGAAAGTTATTCTTTGTGGCGATTGCGGCTATGTGATGAAGAGCTACATGTCGAGATGCGGCAAGTGCACGAATTCATCAAATCTGCGCTGGTACCATCCCGACGATCCCGAGCTCAAGAAGCGAGTGCAGAAGATCACAGGCAAGCGCGAGCCTTCCGAGCCGATTGTCAGTCTTCTCATTGTGACACTCGTAGTGTCGACTATTGCAGCAGGCTTTTACGCCTGGCAAGTCAATTTTGCACCGCCGGCATCGACTGTCGCGGCAACAGACAGCTCTGTGCCTAAGTAAAGACAAGTACCGAAGAAATGGGAAAGCACCGGCGTTTCGGTGCTTTCTTCGTTCCGCAAAATTGTGCCCAATGCAAACCGCCACAGTTTGCTGGCGAGCGATGCGCTGGAGCGGCCTAGCCTGTTGTCTTTGCCGGCGCAACTATTTTGTAGCACTGCCCTTTGAACATGATGATCACATTCGCTCCGACGGAAAGGTATCGTGCCAACCCTGGCTGTGACCTTACAAGCTCGAAGTATTGGCTCGTGCCGAATTCAATAAGTTTCGGCGCCGGCGCGTGCCCAATCACGTAAGCGCTGTCGGTCCAGAAGCCGTCGCGGAAATAGAACGTTTTGTCCTCAACAGCTTTGATCCCCTGGGCGGCGTTGTCCTTGGAGCCGAGGGCTTCGGAGTGCTTGAGTTTTGCCAGCACCTGCTCGCGATGCACGGCGCGATGCCCCGAAGAGGGAGCCATCGCAATCTGCTTCGCGAAATCATCTCTTTCTCTTTCTTTCCCGGCTTCAGCTTTATTGGAAAAGAGCGAGGAAAAGAATCCCTTGCCACCACCAACGAGAAAAGCATCCGCGCCTTGCGGCCCCACCGTGCCATTGGTGGCGCCGGAGAGCCGCGGAGCAATCGCGCTCTTTTCTTCCGTAGACAAAGTGAATTCATCACCGCCCCACGATTGCGGTATGGCTCTGGGAATTGGACGTCCACCGAATCCACGGCGCGCTCCTCCGCCGCCAGGAGCCCAGGCTGCTACAGGCGAAGGAGATGCAACCGGCCTCACGGCAACCGCCTGCGCCTCACTTGGATCGGTGACAAGGAATGATGTGTACGCCGAAATGATGCCGTACTTCTTGGACAGCGCGATGATTTCGTCAACGACTTCGCGATTGTTGCCGTTGTCCTGCGCGACATCGGTCAAATAACCGATGCGCCGCATGGCCCACAAACGCGGCAGATAGGTGTGATCGGCTTCGGAGGCTGCAAAGTTGAGAGGGAATGAGTAAGCCTTCGCAACACCGTTGACTTTGCCGGTCAACGTCACTTTCGCCTGACCGCCACCTTTGTATTTGCCCATTAACAGGACCTGCGAGCCGGCGAAAATGTCTTTCACCGCGCGCGGATAAATGTCTTTCACTTGCACGCCTTCATAAGCAATGCTGACGTTGCTCAATACGGGGCTTTTGATTTTTTGATAGAAGCCCGAGAGAGCCGTTTCGAGATTCTCGCCAGGCTCCACATATTCCGATGTTCCGTGATGCTCGTCGGCGAGCCGGTTGAGCAATTTCGTGTTCACTTCATACCCGACCCCGAAGTCGAAAACGCGAATATCACGCTTGGATCGCACAGTTTTGAGAAGTTGGTTGACGTCTGTTTCACCGACCGTCGGCTGGCCATCCGTCATAAGAACAAGGTATGCCGGCCGATCCGACACTTGATTGAGCATCGTCGAGCCCATGCGCAACGCGTCACCAATATTGGTGCCGCCACGCGCTTCCAGATCGTCGATGAAGGCGACAGCGGCCTTTTTGTTTTCAGGCGTGGCCTGCAAAAGCTGAGTTTTCAGCGCCTCCGCGTCAGTGTTGAATTCGACGATGCTGAATCTGTCGTCGGCATGCAATGCATTGACGATATACTTTAGCGCCTGCTTCGCTTGCACCATCTTTTCTCCTTGCATGGAGCCGGATGTGTCTGCAATGAGAACGATGTCTTTTCCGGACACTTGAGTGCTCTTAACCGGGGGAGCCAGGGTGAGCAAGAAGTATCCGTCGTCGCCTTCGCTCTTGTGCGTAAGCACGTTGGCGGCAAGCGCTTTGTCGGAAACGCTGTAATAAAGAAGGAAGTCTTTGTCCGGCACAAAATCTTTGCCGGCAAAGGCTACCTTAGCAAGATTGTCGCTTGTCTTATTGGTGCTGACGATATGTGTCGGCGACCATATTGTTCTTAATCCCTGGTTGCTTGCCAGCTTCAAATCGATCTTCACCTCGTCGACAGGCTCATCTCCGCCTTTGGCCTTGAGCGGAAAGCGATATTTGAGCAAACCATTCTCTGCTTTGAGAATCTGCGTGTACTCGAGCTCGACCTTTTTGGTTCCATGGGCCGGAATGGGAAAGATGCGCGCGCGAACAGTTTTGTAATCCGCATACTCGAGCAGTCCAGGATCAACCATTCGGCGCACAATCGCTTCATATTGCTGGCGCGCCTCGGTGGCTTCCAGAATTTTTCCTTCTACCGGCTTGCCGTCCATGTGCAAGGAGAAGGAACTGAATGTGGTGTCATCCGGGAGGGGAAACAGATAAGTTCCGGCCAAATTGCGATCGGTGTCGTTTTTGAACGTCTGGCTGATGTACGTCTTTGCCACTTGATTGTTGACATCGACTTTGATTGATTCGGATTGCAAATGCAGACCGTAAGAGACGTTGCCGTGAAGAATCGGCCTGCCGCCGGGAGTCGGCACGGGCACCGGTCGATGTCCGGGAACAGTCGGGCGAACCACGGGGGGCCGCGTGATTGTCACGGGAGCGCCCATGGTGTCAATGACTATGAATCCTGAAGCCCTCGATGCCGGCGCAACCATAAGCGATGCCGCTAAAGAGAGCATTGAAGCTAACGCCACACGTTTCATTGTTCGAACCTCTTGTCTGTCGGTCTTGTGGACAGCCGTCGGCACAACTCAATCATGCACCCGCGTCCCTATCCTCAGGCTAGCCAAACGCGGAGCTTAAATCTGCGGGGAGAACTGATGACTTGCCCTGGGGTTTCCCCTGTGCCCTTCCTTATATAGGCGCCGCGCCGCATCTTGGCTCAGACTGGACATGCCGCGCCAGACCGGAGATATACGCAGCGCTCCAAATCTCGCCATCGTTCGGATATACACTTTGCGCTTTACGCTGGAGCGTTCGGACATGCACGCTGCGCTGCGTCCAGGAGCATCCGGACATACAGTTTGCGCTTATCCCGAGAGCTGCGCTCGATATACACGCCGCCCCGCTCAACTGCTTGCAGGCAGGCATTTCTTCCGATCCCAAGCCCTGAGCGCAATTTGGTGAGTTCTTTGCCCGTCATTCGGGGTTTTCCCCAGGCAATTGCCGTCTTGCCTGGGTTAGACTACTCTTGGAGCAGAGGGAGCCTGCTTCCGAGGACACGATGAGGCTATCGTTGGCGCCTATCAAACGTTTGTTCTTACCCTCCTTGTGGACACACGGACGGGACAATCTGCTTTTCCAGCGCCTGTTCTGGGGAGCGCTTGCCGGTTGCATAGCCACACTCTTTCTCGCCGAGTCCTCTGTTCTTGAAAGTATGGAATTGAGCATGCTGGAGTGGCGCTACCGAGTTTCCCATAAAATCTCCTCGATGCTTCATGGGCCGAGGATTTCGCGTGACATCAGCCTGGTGGATTTCGACGACCTCTCGCAATTCGACGTAGGCGTAGCCCGCTTCAACGACAACAACGCTCAAGGGATACTGGCTGAGGTCGTATCGGTCATCGAGAGAGGGCATCCAGCCATTGTTGTTGTCGATCTCGATTTGCGCGGCGCCGCCAACGAAGAATTGATCAAGGTTTTTCGCCAGTACGGCAATGTGGTCATGGGTCTGTTCGGAAGCCTGGAAGGAGCGACCGATCTGCCCAGCCGGGCAATCATGAATAATGTCCGGGCATATGGCTATGACGAGCTGATTCGCGAAGCAAACGGAGTTGTCTGCAAATTGCCGGTCAACTATCGCGATTCGCTCGGCGATGTGGATATGCCTTCGGTGTCGGCAGCTCCCATACCGTCTCTCACGGAAGCGGTCATAGATTTGCACCGCCAGTTGAAAGGCGTCGGGCCGGCCACCCAATACTTACATTTTCGTTCTGATCAGCCGGCGTATATAAACTACAGGCGCATTCAATATCCATCGGTTTCATTGCGCGATGTGCTTGAT
>DATNRC010000592.1:0-21996 GCA_036703705.1 Candidatus Obscuribacterales bacterium | reverse complement strand
TCTTAACTCGCCACCTTTGGGGGTGATTGATTTGGAGACAATCGCCGTGTTGATGCCGGGTGACTGGGAAGCGGTTTGCGCTTTGGCTTGCGGAACGGCAAGCCCGGCAATGGCGAGCATTGCCGTAACGACTAGTAACAGTCGTTGTATCTTCATATGTTCTCCTTGGTTGGATTGTTTGCCCTACTTCACGCGCCAGATGGCACACAGCAAGCTGCCGGAACAGCCGTAGCTGTTCGAGAATGGAAGCTTGCTTACGCCGGGAATTTCTGGGGAAACTGTTCTTGGGTGTGCCTGGGAGCGTGTGATAGGGGGACCAAACAGTAGCAATGTCGAAGAAATGAAAGCGATTTTCTCAGGTTTCCTTCGCAACATTACTCTTAATTGCAGAAATGATATAGAGCCAAACAGAGCTACTGTTTTGGCTCTTGAGTCTAACTTGTCATGAAGTAAGTTTGAGTGTGCCAGTTGTTAGCGAGGCTAGCAAATGATCTGTTCAGAATATGCCAGCAGTTGACGCTGGACTGCGAACGGAGCATTTAAGCGGCCCGGCCAAATGTTCTGTGGCGTGGATACTCAAACGAGCGACTTAGAACGAACCTTATGTTTCAACTGACATCCAGCCCCGCTATACGGCTCTCTGAGCGGCTTTCAACCACCGCCTGGATAGACACCAGCGCACTTTTTTGCCCTTGAATTCACCCACCCTACGCTAGCGGTGGATCGCCAAAATCTACTTGGTCTGTCAAGCGGCTCAATTCATCAAACACCATATCTGGTGTGCCTCAGGTATCTCCCGCTCCACAAGCCAACTTCACCAGCAGCCTCAGAAGCCCCTCTCCTGAACAGCTGGAAGTCATGCGGACAAATGGCGATTAAAAATGTGGCGATAATGGGGTGTGAGTAGCAAAGGAACGAAAAGTGGCGCTAAGCCCGAAAGCCTTGGTACTTACAGGCTCTCGAACTCGTCCGGTGTCAATCCCGCTTGCCTCAAAATTCCGCGCAAGGTGCCGATGGCAATCTCCCTGTGTTCCGGCACGATTGTGATAAGCGTTCCTGTTTCTGTTTGCTTCGTAAATTTGACGTGGCTTCCTGATTGGCTGATGATGCGAAAACCAGCCGCTTCTAACTTTCGTTTGACTTCGCGGTACGGCAGCGGCCTAAGCGGCATCTATCTCGACCTCTACAGTCATCAGCTTTGGCGCAGTAGATGCGGCTGTTGGTGACTCGAAATAGAGCTGAATCGCTTCAGCCAAGTTTTTGACCGCTTCTTGCTCGGTTTCACCTTGGCTTATCACGTCTACTTCAATGCACTGGGCTATATGCCAGTCGCCTTCCCGCCAAACCGTTGCTGTGAATTTCCTTTTCATTCGATCGTTCCTTTGATTTACGGTCGTCACACCCCATGATACATAGTGATCATTATCAGACTACACGATCCGAATGCGCGCAAGCGCACATTTAGTCGCGTAAGCGACTAATGCCCGTGCCAGCCTGGCACAGGTTCTCCTAATCGGATCCCTAAGCAGCCAGTGCTAATTCAATGGTGATGTCGTCCCAAGGGACAAGTTTTTCCAGTGACTCAAACTCGTATGGAAGCTCAGCATTATCGATGTGTTTGTGATCGCCTTTGCTCGTTTCGTTGTCGTACTTAACGTGCGTTGTACCGTCTGCAGTGCAGTAATTGAGCCTGTACTTGTAGCCGTGCGGGCGGTCCGGCGAAGGTTGAGGTAATTGCCAAACTACGATTTCAGCAATCGATTCGTCCGGGTAGACGACCTTTTTCTGTCTCAGAAGAGTTGCCTTCATGGGGGTTTATCATACCATAGGGTGCTTGACGCCGCCACTCCTGCAATTCTGATGAATAGGCGCCGATAAGTTGCCACGAGATTCTGCCGATTTACACACCGCCCATGAAGTATGCGCCTGGAATTGGCAATCCCGGAAGTGCCGGGGCTGCCATAAGAAACTGCTTCATCTGTCTGAGAGCCTGCGCTGGATCTCTTGCCAGAGCGATCGCAATCTCGGCCATATCAGCAGCACGAAAACCGGCCTTAGCGTAATCGACATGCCATGCGTTCAGGTCTTCGGCTGATACGTTTTTACCGGACGTAACTTGCAACTCGATCTCGTCCACCAGCTTGCAAACAACGAGAGAGGCGTAGTTGTAGTCGGCACGAGAATCAAGCTTGAATGCGTATGCACCGTCGCTGTTGTATCTGCGCTCGTTCGGTACAAAGGATGGCTTTCCACGCTCTCCAAACATCTGCCGGCGAAATTCCGCTGGCTCGATTCCCTCGATCATCTATCTCCCTCCCGTAAACCACGACCAGAATTGTGCCCACCGCCCTCGCTTATGCCTACTGTCAGTCAGCAGCTTAATCTGCTCATCCTTTTGCCGAAGATCAGTTGTTAATTGCTCTATGATTTGAGCTTGCTTCAATACTGTTGCAATCAAATCGCCTTGACCCATCACAAACTGCTTTATGTGATCGTTACGCTCAGGGCCGTCCAGAGGACCGCCCTGGCTGGAACCAGGTTGTGCATCGGTTCCAGCCTGTTCTGCGCCGCCTCCGTCCCGAGGACCGCCCTGGGCGGCCACTTCAACGTGTATTTCGGTCGGCAATTCTTCTCTGGCTACTAACCATTTCTCACCAAACTTGGTCGTTACCTTACGTCCACGTAAGGTGCCCTTATTCAGTCTTTTGAGAACTGCTCTGACCGAAATCCCTAACAACGCCGCAGCCGCTTCAGCGCTTACTTCAAGATGGCTAGGGCCGTCCAGAGGACCGCCCTCAATTTCAATGGTTCCTTCCTCAATTCCGTCTTGGGCTGAACTACGGCCGTCCCGAGGACCGCCCTGTTCCAACAAATCTTCCATCCCATCAAGCGCCAAAGGATCTTTTGTTCTATCAGGGGCGAGATCGCCCATGCATGCCTTCTTTCTTCTATTGGATCGACTCAATTATGTGCAGCTTTCAGCGGTCTGTAAAGCCCGCATGTCGACCAGACATAGCAACGGGCGCCACCGCATATGGAGCGGATCGATTGATGTGAAAACTACAGGCAGCTATAGTTCTACATGTAAAAGCGCCTGCCAGGCGCAATCCCAACAGGCTCTTTCGAAGTTAGATACCGGAAAGTTTAGCGGGTCGATCTGGTAAGCGCAAGTGGTTCAGAGATTTAACCCGTGAAAAAGCTCACTAATAGCTTTGGCTTGATTATTCGCTCGGCTAACGTCATATCTTGACACCTCCGTACTTTCACACATTGGAGTATACCGGGTGTCAGATCAAGTCTTAGCTAGTTCAATTTTTTAGTGCTGCCTTCACCTGCATCTTCTCGCCGGCTTACTTGGAAGCTTCCTTGCCCGATTTCTCGGTGCTTCCTTCTTTCGGCTGCTCGGCTACTTTTGCGTCCGATTTGTTTTCCGCCTCAGACTTAGTGGCTTTGTCGCCGTGCTCAGCGTTGGAGCCCTTTGCTCCTTCACAGCAACCTTCTTTCTGTGCGCCGCCTCCTCGGCAACAATTGCCGGCGAGCGCCGGCAACGTGGTGCCAGCCAGAACAACGACAGCTACAACACCCAGTGTGAGCGCCTTAGAATTTGCCATTTTCATGCGGACCCCCTGTTTGGTCTTAACCACAGCACGAGCTCGCTTTGATGGTTTGGCCGGAGCCTTCGACTTTGAGATTGTGCTTCGTCCAATCTTCGTAGCCGCCTTCGAGCTCTTTCACCTTGTAGCCCTTTTTCGCCAACCAAAGAGCGGCTTTGGCAGCAAGATGGCATACGATGTCATAGCAATATACAACGATTGTCTTATCCTTGCTCAGCTTGTCTTGACTTCTTTCGAAATCTTCGAAAAGAATGCTGACGGCGCCGGGGATATGGCCTTTCTCAAAGAGCTCAGGCGTGCGCAGGTCAATGATTTGAATCGGCTCGCGATTTTCGATTGCATGCTTCAGTCCAATGGGACCAATTTCAAACGCCAGTTTTGCTTCGAAGTATTTGACGGCTTCTGCTGATTCCTTGCTCAATGTTTCGACAGACATGTTTTCCTCCTTCGTGACAGCTAGCGTCACGAACAAAAGTTGAAATTGATTTATGGGATCATAGTAAAAGTTGACAGTATCCGTTCGCAAGTAGGCACACGAATGTGGTGTAGTATCCGTTTGGATACTTCAAGTGCTAGAAGCAGGCAAGGTTCCGGCTGGCAAGAGTGGGGCCGTCATACGGCTCGAATTCAATCACGAGATTGGAAACTTCACAGTTCTTTTCAAAAGAGGTGAAAGCAACCTCCAGCATATTGCCGTCAGGTTTGAGAGCATGCGTGCCCACCAGGGCTTCCGCCTGCCACATATCTTTACGGCGTTCCCAACTCCCCTCCCTGGCCTCAAGCGCCAAAACGGCTCCCAGGAGTGTCTGATCCTTTATATACATTTTGATTCTCGTTTTCGGCGGCTCGCTACCGATGGTTGCTTTCGGCTTGCTCCTTCGCCCAACATCCGAACTTTCGGCAGAACCCAATTTGGCGCGAATTTTGATGCGCAGATTTCTCTTAGTCAGAGAGCGTGAAGGTATGGGTGTCAGCCATGACTGGGAATTCGCGAGCTTTATGCAAGAGCCGGAGACAGGGGAAGTCTCCTCGACGGCTTTTTGGTTGCCGCCCTTGTTTGGAGATGCTGTCTTCCCCCCGTGCCCGACGACCAGGAAGATGCGGTACTGCCCGCGCTGCACTCCTATTTCTTGGGAAAGATCGAATGTCTCTTGCCCCCGTGATGTTGCCAGGCTGCAAATGGCGTTGTTAATGGACTTTGGAAAGCGTTCCATCAATCTTGGGTCGAGCCCACACGGCCCGTTGAGCAATTTGCTGGGACTGAAAATGTTAAGCGAGGGAGCACTGATGCTTGGAGCCTTGTCGCAAGGAAAACTGCCGAAGAGAGTGAAGTCTTCACCTGCGGCGCTCAGCTCGAGCACATTCTTTCCGCCGAATCTCAGTGTCTCGACGGGCACTTCGAATACGCGCCACTGGCGCAAGTCGTTTGCCTGCTTTCTTATCACGTCAGCGAACACACGATAATTGTTTGGCAGCTCCCGATTGCCTATGTAGTGAATTATGGAATTTGCCCTCGATGGCAGTGGCGAACCATTGACCGACAGGCGTGCAGATGTCGCCGCTCTGCTGTCACAGTCAATGAGCACAAGCGCCCATTCTGGTTTGATAAGCGCTTCAGGCAACACAATGGCACGAACTGCTTTGCTTGATTTGCTGATCCGCGCTGAAAATTCGTTGCCAAAGCTTTGCGAATTGGAAACTGCAGAAGATACAGCAGCTCCGAAAAAAGTGAGGACCAGGCAGGCAACCATCAATCCACGCTTGCTTGCAATGGAGGACTCACGCAATGCAAAGAAGGTCGCCGCACCGAATATGGTGAGGAGGACGAAGCGGAAGGAGATATTAATACTTGATGTCATACCAGGCGGCACAGAAAATAGGCTTCCGGGCAGTGCTTCAGGAAGATGAAGCAAGGTCACAAAGGAAGCAGTTGAGACTGCTAGTGCCAGCCACTTTGTCAGTCGTCCTTTTGTGCTGAGCGAAGACAGAGCATAGACTGCAAGCAAAACGATCATCGGCATTCCCGTGAAGCCATATCTGACGTTCGCGACAAATGGAAGATAGACGAGATGAGCGCCGAGAAAAATGACGCCGCAGAGAGGAACCAACACTGTGGCCGCGCTCGATACTTTTCTCGCCAAGATGGAAACAAGACCGATAAGACCCAGACAAAGGAGAATTTGATGCCAGAAGGCCTGCATGGGCGGGGACAGGAAGAGGAATGACAAGCGACAGTCGTTCCATGGATTGACAAACAGGCGAGGGATCTTTCGCAGTAAGCGGAGTGTGCATTCCTCGGGAGCCTGTTTGAAAACGGCAAAAAATGCTGCGGATGATGAATCTCTTTCAGAAAACAGCCTGACCAGCCCCTTATCCGGAAGGCTAGCCCAGCCGTCCGTCATTGCATCGAGGCCGGACACTATATTGAATACCGGCATGCGCTGCGGAGTGAGAATGTATGTTCCTGTTGCTTCGTGTGTGAAGAGGAGCCACGGGCACAGCAAAAGTCCCGTGCCAAACAAGAAAGCCGGAATTGATTTCAGGCAAACGACCATCTTGAATGGCTTTGCCAAATCGACAATTTTTGCCGTTATTACAGCGCCAGCTGTGAGCAGGGCAAAAAGGATGCCGGGGGCAAGAGCTGGTTTCAGCAGCATGAGCGCTGACGACAAAAATCCCATGCATGCGCAAGCCACGGGCGAGATCTCTTCTCCCTCAGGGCGTGCCGGCTTGTGCGTGCCGTCCTTGACTTGTGCCTCTGCTGACGATTGCGCGCAAACATCTTCTGCGTTCTCTGATTTCATGACAAAGCTCAGTGACAAAAGCCAGCCAAGGCTGAAGAGAGTGACGATCGTTTCGCTCATGAATTTGCCTGCGCCGATTACGGCTGCCGGATAGAAGCCCCAGACAAGACCTCCTGCGATCGCCCATTGGCGTTTGCCGGTAGCGCGCAGCAATAGCAGCGCCATGATGATCGCGCTCAGGGCATGCAAGAGCGATTGCAGCACAATTGCAGCTCGCATATCCATCACATTCGGTGCCTTGTTCACAAGCAAGAAGTAGAGCGCTCCCGCCGCCGGCAGCACCGGACCGTTCAACAACAAGGGCTCGCCAAGTCTCTGAATGACGTGATCAGTTGTGTCTTTGCATTTCAGAACTTGATTAACGCCATCGACGATCAATCCGGTCGTCTGCAGGTAAATGCCGGAGTCGAAAAGCGCTGCTACGTTCAAGTTTGTCAGGGACAAATTTTGCCTGAGCGTTATAAGGGCGACAAGTGCGAAAAGACCCATGAGGCAAAGGGACCATAGGCCGTGGTTCCCTTTGGCCAGATTCTCGAAAGCAAATGGCCGAGCGGGCACATGACGCGGCTCCTCGCCCTTTACGGAGGCGGGCGAGCCAAGGTCTTTTTGCTTGGCGATGTTAGGCGGCATTACTGATTTGTTCTTTGTCCTTGTGAGGCTATCGTCGAGTCGTGGGATAGCTCGCCTGCGAGCAAACGGAAAAACGTCACACCGCCTAAACCATTGAGGTGGACCGAATCTGCAAACGCGACTTTTGGAAATGCATCCGCATTATTCAAATCAATGAAGTGCGCGCTGTAGCCGGAGGACAGACGGCGCAATTTGTTCATATAAGACTCGTAAAAACCTGCCGGCATAAGAGCTCTGTTGTCCGGCGTAAGCGGCATATTGACGAGAAACAGCTCGATTCCCTCCTGCCGGCAAAAATTCATCAGCTTCTCCAGGAATGCCAGTTGCGTTTTATATGTGCGCTCCTTGATGCACGCATAACGCATCTTATACTCCTGACTGTTGTCCTTGTATGGTTCTTTGTGCAGCCCATACGGGGCAATCATCAGCTCGTTTGTGCCGTTGTCTTCAGGGAATTGGGCGAGCGCAAGTTTGCGCAACATCCACGGGCAATTGATGGCGAATTCATTCTCGGGCATTTGCCTGCCGGTTAGAGAGCGGGCCAGCCGGTGTTGCCAGGCAAGAAAGTTATCCCTGTGCGAGTAGACAAAGCTCGTGCGCTTGACAGCGAGATCTAAAAGCTCGAAAAACGACCTGTGCGACATCAGCGCTACATCCGAGGTGTCCGCGATGCGGCTCAGATAGCGATACGTCTCCGTGCTCGAAGGTCCGGGAAGAGTATTGTCGACGAGATCACGGGGTGCGATGCCGTATACGATTGCTTTTGGTTTGTTGTCCCCGGTCAAGAGCCTGGACGCAATGAGATAAGCGTCCGATGCCATTTGCCCTGCGACGGCGAAGGAAAAGGTCGATATACGGCGCTTAAGCCGGCGCTCCAGCTCGTCTTGCAGACACGAGGAATGAAAATGAAAGACTTCATTTTGAGGCTTGTTCAGGTGAGTCGCATCACCAGCGTGATGCGCCACCATCATGAGCGATGAGCCGAGGAGCACAAGGTCAGGAGCGTTCGGCTCTTTCTTGAATGCCTCTACTGCCCACCAAACGAGGCTGTGGTTTGGCGAATCGTATGGATTGAAGCAGTGAAACAAGCGATCGCTGACATGCAATGCGGCATCGACCATGCACAACATAAGCAACCCGATGACGCTGTAACCGGCAAGAATGTTGCTAAAGATCCGCCTTTGTCGGCTCTCCGTTTGCTTCTCTCTGGCAGAGTCGGTCATAGATGGACAAATGCCCTTAGAACTGGAAGTAAATGAAGCGTGGCGACTTGTCGGGGGAGAACACAATAATCAAGAACATCATTGCGCAGCACCACGCCGCTTTAACCAGCTTCGGCGACCGCTGCACGAGCGACGTCTGGTTTATCCATCCCATCACCACATGGGCAATGGCAAGGAGCGGCAGGAGAAGGAATATGGATGGGTAGATGAGCGGATAGTTGATCGCCGGCAGTGCCATTTGCCAGGGTGGCGCACCACTTATGATGGCATCAAGGAAGAACATCTTTTTGAGGATTTCCCAGGCAATCGTCAGCGTCTCTGCTCTGAACAACACCCAGCCAATGCACACAATGTGGAACGTTAAAAGGGTTGCGAGGCAACGGCCGGGTAAAGAATCGATTGCTTTCGCCGCCCAGGCCGCCGATGTTTTCGCTGATGCTTCCTTCATTTCTTTGCACATTCTGTGCAGGGAAAGCATGGCACCATGGAAGACACCCCAAACAAGAAAGTGCATGGAGGCGCCATGCCAGAGCCCGCCCAGGCTCATTGTAATCATCAGATTGCGATAAATCTGCCAGCGCGACCCGCGGGAGCCGCCCAGGGGTATGAACAGATAATCCCTGAGCCATGTCGACAGGGATATATGCCAGCGATGCCAGAAGTCGGCGATGTTGCTGGCGAGATATGGCAGGTTGAAGTTGATGGGCACTTTGTAGCCGAACAACATCGCGCTCCCGCGCGCTATGTCCGTGTATCCTGAGAAATCAAAATAGATCTGAAATGCAAAAGCGTAGGTGAATATCCAGAGATCGATGCCATGGAAGAGCTCGGGATGCGTGAAGCCGCCCTGCACGAAAAATGACAGATTGTCTGCCAAAAGAACCTTCTTGAACAAGCCAAGCAAGATGAGGGATATGCCTTCATCAAATTGGCTGACGGAAAATTTTGCCGGAGTCAGAAATTGGGGGATGAAATCTTGGAAGCGTTTGATGGGGCCAGCTATCTGAGTCGGGAAGAAGGAGGCAAACAGAGAGAAAGCCAAAAACGATTTGATCGGTTCGCTCCCACGATAGACATCGACCACGTAGTGGATGAACTCGAAGACGAAAAACGAGATGCCGAGCGGCAGAACAATGTCGAATGGTATGTGCGGTTGCGTTATGCCGAAAGGCTTGACCAATTGTCCGAGCACGTCCTCGCAAAAATACGCGTACTTGAAAAAAGCAAGAGTCGCAAGATTGGCTGCTACTGCGCTCGCTAGCCATGCCTTCTTGTGCTTCCGGGAATTGTGTATGGCAAAGCCAAGGAAGTAATTGGCAATCGTCAGGCCGAGAATGAGGATGATGAAAGCCGGTCTCCAGCTCATGTAAAAGATGTAGCTGGCGATGATGAGGATTGGTACTCGCAGTCGCGGCGGGCTGAACCAATAGAGCGCAACGACTATGGGCAGGAAAAGCGCGTAGGTGAGGGAATTGAAAAGCATCGATTCAACTCGTGATGATCGCGACAAGACCCCGAAAGGCCTTGTCAATAATAGCGATGAGAGCCCGTCGACACCTTAATGAGAGCACATTAGGTGTGGCGGGAGATGACGGATTGAGCAACAAAAAACCCGGCGGACGCCGGGCTTTGAAAGGTTTTTTGCTATACGAGCGAGATTTCTCAAAGAGGTATGTCGGGGCATTAAAGCGCTGTCAGCTTGCCAGCGCGCATTCGGTCAATTCCTTCCATTTGCGGCAGAGCAGGTCTCTCAGGCTGTCTATCGTGCTTTGCGTCTCCAGAACTTCGTTGCCGTTAATTCTGATTTTGGGTGCGATCCCCTCCTCAACAACGCCTTCTTCCACCAATTCAACGGGTATCGGTAGTCTTTCCTCCGCAATGACCAGCTCGAGAGTATTACGTACATTTTTATAAGAACTGCATCCGGGTCTGTATATGAGCTCTACCCGCATCGTTTAGACCTCCTCTCTAGTGAAGAAGAATTGGGCACCTGCGTGCGTCCCGGTTGGGAACCCACCGACTGTAAAGGAAACCTTAAGGCCTACGCTTAACAGAAGTATAAGCGCAAATCATCAGTTGCCAATATTAATCCGCAACGGGGCTGGTTAATCTCTGTTAAGAATTGCTCAAAGTGCAAAGCGGGAAGCTTTTTCAAGTTTCCCGGGGGAAGAAGGGGCGGGTTGTCATTCGCTACTTATGTATTACCCGCTTTGCAACTTTCTAAGCGCCCACTTCATAAATTTAAGAATCAGCTTCAAGAGCGCTCAAGGCGTCAGCCGATTAATGTCCCGGGGGAAAAGAGCGGCTAATTTCACGGTTTTCAAACCGAGCAACTGCTTGGCCAGTCTCTCAAGACCGATAGCGAATCCTCCGTGGGGCGGCATGCCGTATTTGAAGCACTGGAGATAGTCCGCAAAACTGTCCGGGTCCAGGCCTCTGGACCTTATGGATTGGACGAGCATTTGATACTCGTGAATCCTTTGACCGCCTGTTGTAATCTCCAGCCCGCGGAAGAGCAAATCAAAGCTTCTGGTCGACTGCTCTGATTGTGTTTCGAGCGGCATGGCGTAAAACGGCCTTGCGCTTCGGGGGTAGCCCGTCACAAATACAAGGTCGCTCCCCTCTTTCTCGTAGAAATATTCGCAGAGGACGCGTTCGCCTTCAGGATCGAGATCCGTCTTTTCCGCACCTTTCCTGCCTTTTCTTGACTGCTCGTTGATCAAGTCCACCGCATCGGCGAGCGTAATGGCAGGAATCTTGTTTATCTCCGGCACCACTGCGCCGTGCATGGACAGCTCCTTCTGGCAGCGCTCCTTCACGCGCTCGAAGATATGCTTGATGAGATCGGTCAAAAGATGCATCAGCTCTCTTTCGTTGGCGATAAAGCCCATCTCTACATCCATGCTGACATATTCGTTGAGGTGCCGGGTGGTGTCATGCTCCTCCGCCCGGTAGACCGGGCCGACTTCGAATACGCGCTCGAACGCGCCTACCATGATCTGCTTGTAGAACTGCGGACTCTGGGCGAGAAATGCCGGCTTGCCGAAATAATCGAGGCGGAACAATTGCGCACCACCTTCGGTGCCTGTGGAGACGACTTTAGGCGAGTGGATTTCAGTGAAGCCGCGCGCAGACAAATGCTCGCGAAAGGCTGCCGCCATTTCCGCTTCTATCTTGAAGATTGCCCTAATCTTGGGGTTGCGAAGCGTGAGCGGGCGGTAGTCCAATGTCGTGGAAAGAGAAAGATTGTCGATTTTGTTTTGCTTTCCAATCTCAATCGGCATCGGCTCCTGAGGGCTGGAGAGCACGGTGAGAGAGGTCAGGCGCACTTCCTGTTCGCCCTTCTTGTTTGGCTTCTCCTCAATGGTTCCCTCGGCAATCACCGCTGATTCAGGCTCGGCTTGTCTTGCAATTGCCACGATTTGCGGATGCTCGGCGACCATTTGCACGGTGGAATGAGAATCACGCAAGACCAAAAAAACGAGATTACCCAGATCCCTGAGCGCTTGTATGTGACCTTTCAGGCGCGCACGTTTGCCGACGTGCGATGCCAGCTCATCTGCCGTAATCTCTTCAACACTCATCTCGTGCTCCTCACGCAAAAACAATGACATAAACAACTCCTCAAAACAAATGACCGCAAGATCTGTGAATCTTGCGGTCGGGATAGTCTTTTGAACTTTGACGCCTACAGACGCCGACTTCCAGACCGCAGTTTGCGATCGTTATTCCGGTCGTTGTTGTTATTGGCGTCTACGGCTGATTCATCAATGGCATATGCCGCACAAGCAGCCGGAAATGGCTGGACCAGTTCTATCTGCTGTTGCTTTTGGCTGAACATTGACGTACCTGAGCGAATGCAAAATATGCTACAGGCAATTCTTTCAGGCAGTCAAGGAATTATGAATTTCTCAGTTTCAATCCGCAAAATTGGCATAGGCTCAATCAGCCGCTGGTGAAAGCGTATCCTTATGCGATGCCTCTTTCGAGCTGCCTGGCTGGCGTCCTCATCATCAATCCGCCAAATTGGCATAACCTCAATCAGCTGCTGGTGAAAGCGCATCCTTATGCGTCTCGCGAGCTACCTGGCTGGCGTCCTCATCCATATTAAGCAAATCCATGGCGATCCAGTCGAAAATATGGCGAGTGCCGGCTTCCGGATTCAGTTCGTCCTTTAGCTCAGCAGACTTCGCAAGAGGATGGTAGCCATCTATATAAGTAAGATGATCGATGTTTTTGAACACCCTTGCTCTGCGAACGTCGGTCAGGGTGCGCAATTTGCCGACATCGCTTTCGCGGGAGAGAGCAATCGACTTCAAGGCTGTCTGAGGGAGGAAGAGCGCGCTTTGCAAGGGCGTGATTCCGTCATTCAATCCGTACACGAACTTCGTGCCGGCTCTGGCCATCGCTTCGCGATTGCAAACTACAGTGGCAATTTCTTTGTTCAACATCTTCAGGACGGGGTGCTCCCGCGCCATATGGGCGGGAAATTTCACCATCACCAGAGTATACGGCGCCAGGAGCTTGGACTCGATGAAACGTTCTGCTAAAGGTTGAAGGTAGGGATTTACCAGGTAGCCACCATATGTGGTGAGCTTTTTTTTGTTTGTCCCGTTGGAGGTGATATCGAGAAGTCTTTTGTTTTCCGTTCTTTCTATGGTCAGTTGACCCTTAGGACCGAAAGGGAGCTTTGATTTGAAAAATCCGACTTCAGGCACAGAGTTGTCGGCGTTATCCCAGCGCAAATCTGTCATCAAGACAGGATTGTGATTGAAATACCACCGGTAAGCCAGTGAATGGTCTATGCGTGTCCACGGCCAGCAGAGGTTTTTGTATACGCCGTACTGCAGCCAATCAGTGCAAAAGAGCGGTGAGCCGTGAAATGGCGTTCCCAGAGCCATGAGCCCGCTAATCTTGCTTTCCGTGTCCTTATCGAGCATGGCCTCGTATGCGAGATTGCCGCCCATGCTGAGCGCTATAACCGCAATCGGTCGGTTGCCGGACAGTGAATACAAGCGGCCGACTGCGCTTCTGAATTGGGGAACGGAGACAGAAAGCGATTCAGTGGTGTCATAACGCACCATGTATATCTTGAACTTCTTTTTGATTTCCTTGTTCTCTTCAAGGCGCTTCGCAACTTTGCGCCAGCGGAAGTAAGGATGGTACTCACCGCGCAGACCATGCACCAAAAGTAGTGGCATGCGATCATTCAACGGTGTTGTGTCGTATTCGTACAAATTTACCTCGGCCGGCTTTTGCCGCAAAAGCTTGCCAGAGGGTAAGGCGTCTAACTTCACGGACGTAAATTGGGAATTGGAATCAAAGCGCTCCGCCGAGCTGGTGAGACGTTTCGCTTCCACACGGACGGCGATGCCGCTTACGCCGAGCGCAAGAAGAATGGACAGGGTTGCCAAGATGATTGAGATTCTTGCTCGATGGTACATTGTCGTTGTTACCAGGGGTTAATAGTGGTTCTAACGCGGTTGAAATCAGTCCTTTGGGAAGGGTAACAAATTATCGGTTGAATTAGAACCCGTAGGAAGCGGGAGCTTGCAAATGGCGTCTGAATACAGAATTTCTCTCTTTTACTCTGACACTGGTGGTGGACACCGCAGCGCGGTTGAAGCAATAAATGCTGCCCTCAATGAGGTAATCTCGAAAGATTTTCCGGAGCACTCATTTCACATTATGTCTGATGCGGCAGTTGAAAAGAGTCACCCGATAAATCAATTTTTTGTCGATCTGTACAACTACTTACTAAGACATCGCCAGGAATGGATGAAGTACTACTTCTGGGCCATTCAAACATTCAAGCCGAACGATACTGAATTAGGCTATCAGATGATAAAGAAGTACTTTTTCCATTTGATGGCTGAGATGCGGCCTTCCGTCATCGTATCAGTGCACCCGATGACCAATCAGTACGTGGCGCGGGCGCTGAAAGAAGAGAATCTGGCGGGCAAGGTTAAGCTCATAACCGTCGTCACGGATCCAAACGGCAACTTTTGGCGCGGCTGGGCATGTCCTGACGGCGACCTGACGCTTGTGCCCAATTCTCTGTCCAAACAGCAGCTTGTCGAATGGGGAGTCCCCTCGGAGAAGATCCGTATCGTGGGCATGCCGGTGCATCCGGATTTCACCAGGCCTCCAACTCTGACGCGGGAGGACTTCCTTGGACCGCTCGGACTCGATCCGGCGAAGCTGACGCTATGCATTAACGCAGGCTGGGCCGGCGGCGGCAATATGGTCGACATTTATCGCCAGCTCGATCATGTCGAGCGCGATATCCAGGTCGTTTTCATGTGCGGGCGGAATGAGAAGCTGTATTCTTACGCCAAGCATCTGACAGCCGGCCGCCGCTGGAAGACTGCGGTGATGCCTTTTTACGAGAAAATGTCGGATGTGATGGCGCATGTCGATTTGATGGTCACCAAGGCAGGCGGCTTGACCACCTTCGAGGCCCTTGCCCGAAGACTGCCGATGGCCTTCGATACGATCACGCCTCCCATGCCCCAAGAAATGGGCACCGTCGACCTGCTCGTCAAGGAGAAGCTGGCGCATAAGATTGAAAAGCCGCAAGACATCATCGCCGTCCTGCGTGATTTTCAACCTGTCCCCGACCGGCTGAATGCGAGACTGCCTTCGAAATACAGCCTCGATCGGGTGAATGCGGTATATGACATCGCTCGCACCGTACTCGGTTTTTGCGATCCGGCGTTCAATCCGTCTCTGGCCCAGGAATTGGCTTCCCGCGCTGAGCTCGTCAAGGCCCCAGTATTGGAGCGCGCAGGGACACCCACCCCGCTTCTGGAAATGTAGACAGGGCTGGACCGGTCTGCGAATCCTGTCTTACACCGGGGAATCCGGATTTGTCTGACATCTGCGAAGCCGGATTTGTCTCACATCGGTGAATCCAGATTTGTCTTACACAGGGGAATCTGGACACTTCAGACAGTGTCAGCAGCCAAATCTTTAATCGGAATCAATTCGATATACTGAATAACATTAAGTACGCTCTCCTTTACAAAAGTGGACGTCAGGCTAGTGCAACTTCATTTCAGGCGCATCCACGCGCCAAGCAAAGCTGGAAGACAAACCGGAGTGACATCGACGCTTCCCGACATCGTGCTGCTTCACGGCACGGGATCGAGCGGCGACATGTGGCTGCGTCAAATTGAATTTCTTTCCAGGCGCGGGCATAGATGTTTTGTTATCGATCTTCGTGGCCACGGACAGTCAGACGAGCCGGGACATAAAACCGATATCGAGACGCATCTTGCCGATGTGTTGGAAACGTTGAAGCAAACTGATGTAAGGCATCCGGCGGTTTTTGTCGGGCACTCTTTAGGCTCGATCATATCCCTCGTTATCGCCGAGCGTCGTCCTGAGATGGTAGCGCGTGTTTTTGCAGCCGCCATGCCCGGGCGAATTTTCAAGCCGATGGTGCATGGCTTTCGCTGGTTTCTCGATGTTCCATACACCAAACTCAGAGGCACTGAATTTCATGCCAAATTGGCCTGGCGTGAGCGCACATTGCTCAATACTCCCCGCCACACACTGGAGCAAATTGTGGATAATTTCGCCGACTTGAATTTCGTCGATAGACCACTTAAAGTCACGTGCCCGGTGCATTTCTCCGTGGGAAGATTCGATCCGGTGGCACCGTGTTTCTTCGTCGAGAAAATGCACAAATCACTTCCCAAATCCACTCTGAAAATTTACGAATGGAGCGGACACAACTTCATGGATCTCCAGCATGAGAGCTTCAATCGATGGCTCGATGAGCACTTAAGGGAGCATGAATCAGAGAAGTCTCAGCAATTGGATTCTCAAGACACTGAAAGAACTGACGCCAATCGCAACAAGAAATCAGCGCGCTAGTGTCTAAGTCAATACTGAGTCAGGCATGCCGTCACATGGATGAACGATTGCACCTCGCCGTGTAACCAGTGTCTTAAGACGAGGTGCAATCACGGATGCCTAGTCGGCATCCGCACGTGTTTGCTCGTCATGCTTCTGGTTGTATATGACTTTGCTCTGATGATCTTGCGCTTGCTCCAGCTTCACTCGTTCTGCTGCAGTCAATCCATCTCCTGAGGCACGCATGCGGCGCTCCATTGCAGCAATCCTTGCTTGTCCTCTTGCTACGCGTCCGGCTTCTCGTCTGGTCAGGCTGCCTTCGGCTATTCCGTTATATACGCGAGTCTGCTGTCTCGTCTGGCGAGTATTGATTCGTCCTTTGTGCGCATCTGCCGCCGAACAGGCAAGAGTTGAAAAGCCAACGACGAAGGTCAAGGCAATTGCGATTCTGGACTTGTTGTTCATGATGAACCTCCAAATTTTTCGGGTGGGCAAAAACTGTCTCCACTCTCTTAAACGAAAAATTGGAGCAAAAAGTTCAAATACTTGACATTAAAACGTTGAAAATTTTCCGGGTCGCGCCGTTGGAGCACGCACTCTGCACGGTTCGGGAGAAAAATAAAAACAGTGCACTGTCAAATGCACTGTTTCATTCTCACTGCAGCCAGTTTTTCAGGATGTGGTCTTCTTCGCTCTTTTCGCAGCAGCAGTTGCTGAGGACGCAGAATCGCTCTTGTGCCGTCGCGGGCGCGGCGCCTCACCTGGCTCTTGCACGGGCTCCGCAGTTTTGGCCCGGGGTTTTCGCTTCGCTCCAGTGGATTGGGAAGCTTGTGATTCGCTTGTCTCTGCCGACCTGGTTTTCGCAGTGCGTTTCTTCGTTTTTGGATCGGCGACCGCTTTCCCTTGCTCGGCTTCTGCTTTCTTGCGACGACCTTTCTTCATATCGCGTAAAGGAGCCTTTTCGGTCTGGTCATTGATTTCTTCACTCACCAAGAGCCGCTCACTTGCATCAAACAATATTTCAGCCGCTTCAGAGAAAAGAACGGTGTCGTGACAGACTCCTTTTTCTTTCTCAGGCACTTTTGCCACTGCGGCTTCGGCTTTACGAGGAGCCCGCGCCTTCCGTTTGGCTTGCTTTGCTTCGGTGAGCCCTTCAGCTGGAGCTTCAATAGCCTTCGCTGATTTCGCTCTTGCTTTAGTGGTTTTCGCCGGCACCGGCACAGCCACAATCTCGTCGGCGACCTCTTTCACGGGTGCCGCA
This sequence comes from Candidatus Obscuribacterales bacterium, assembly GCA_036703705.1. Taxonomy (GTDB): domain Bacteria; phylum Cyanobacteriota; class Vampirovibrionia; order Obscuribacterales; family Obscuribacteraceae; genus DATNRC01. Next base: position 4,604 of record DATNRC010000592.1, on the reverse strand, counting down.
AGGCTGCTGGCAGTCTTCTTGCTCTCGGCGCGATTGACGATGGATGCGGCGATACTTTTTGCAGCGCCGAATGCAGCGCCGAATGCATTTCGCACTCCGCCGAAAACAGATTTCCGGACCTGAGGCTCTGGATTAGGCGCAACAAATTGCGCGGTTTCCTCCGGCCCCTTGTATGAGATGACGGCTGCTGGTGCGCCGTCCGGCTTGGCTGGTGGAGAGGTATTTGCAATGGCAGCAAGCACATGAGTGTTTGCTCGCTTTACTTCCTTATGCGCTGCGCTTTTGGTGGTTGAAGTTGATTTGCCGGTTGTGGCTTTGCTGTTGGAGGATTGTGCTGAAGGTGCTGATGCATTGTCGACTTCCAAAGTTGGCGCAGCGGCGCAGACTGGCGCTTCCATCGATGCGGGCGTGGTCGCGTCCTCCGCCGATTTGCTTTCTTTCAAGTTGCCGGCGACAACCAGTGCCCGTTCTTCAACAAATGCGCACTCATGCTCCTCAATCGGGTTCAAAGACTCATCTTCCTGAATTGGTGGCAGTGGCGCAATCGGATCGATCTTCCTCAATTCTTCAAGCTTGCGTCTTGCCCGCTCGAGCCTTGCCATGGCGGCGCTGAAATCTGATTCGATGACGCCGTTGCCGTCGCTCATGGAGGCAGTGCTCGCTGCCATCGTGAAGGTGATGTCAGGCATGTGGATCTCATCGTCTTTCCTGGACGACGGGCGCTCCGCAGTGCTGAACGTGCTGCAATCCGAGTACCAGAGCTGTTCGAACTTCTGGCGCACCGACTTATTGCTTTCGGAAATTCGTGCCCGCATTTTGAGGTCTTCCTCAGTGCGGTCCGTCCATGCCTGTCCGCCGTCACCCTTGGCTGTAAACCAGCGGGCCAGCCCTTTCACTGACGATGTGCGAGCGACAGGAAGGCTCATGCGCAGTGTGCGCCGCCGTTGAACGATTTCCTCGAGCTGTTGCTCCTCGGTGAGCTCCTGGGGCTCCACGGGCACGCGAGCAAATCTCCTTGCCACAAGCCTTTTTCGGGTGCCATCCAGCCAGCTCGAGCCACCCACGATGTACAGCTTTGGCTTGTTGTCTTGAGGAGCGTCTCCGCTCTTCAAAAGCTTAAGTGGACGCAGCAAATCTTTCATGCCCCAAACCCCCATCTATCTGCAGCCACAGACCAGGCTTTTCGCCCGGCTCAGACGCCTTTGAGCTTAAGTTATGTGCATACGGAGCAATCGTCAAATGAATTAAATGATGCCATTAGGTATTACGTGGGAAAAACCACACGTAAGCGTGCAATAAGTCTTCATAATCACACTGCGTATGTATACGGAAGCGCATATTTCCTGACATTTTTTCTCGGGCGCGGAAAAATCGATATGAGCGCGCAGTCTTTGTTTGGCGGCAGTTTGCTTGAATGTTTGTTATCGCTTCATCTTCGACAAAGCGTTTTGCACAAGGTCGTATTCGTCGAATGTCTGGTTGCCTTGTTTTTTGACCCAATCAAGAAGAGGAAGAGCTTCCTCGGTTTGTCCTTTGTTAAGCAAATCAAGTCCGACATAAGCATTTGCCTCAGTCAGTTTGTCGGTGTCATTGGCTGATGCCATCAGCTGCTGCCGCGACACTTTGCCCTCGAAATAAAGAATGATTGGAAACGGCCAGGCGCTTTGGTTGAGAAATTGATCGGCCTGCGCCTCGATAGCACGCTCGCCGTCGCTATCATTAATATGTCGATGGGAAAGGATTGAGAGCAGCACCACATATGGAGTCAAACTCTCTTTCCAGCCCACTCGTTGAATGAACAAATTGCACGCTTTGATGCAGTTTTTCGCATCGCCTCTGAGATAGAAGCTCTGCGCTTGTCCGGAGAGCGCGGTCGGGCTTGCGGGATTGATCGACAACGCGGTGCTGAAATCCTTCAGCGCTTCATCGACGAGCCCCAAACCGATGTATGCTTTGCCTCTATTGCTGTATCCGCCTGCCTCTCTGGGGTTCAAACGAATGGCCTCCGAGCTGTCTTTAAGCGCCAATCCCGATTCGCCCATGCGATCGTGAATTATTGACCGTGTAACATATGCTCCAGAATTGCCGGGTGAGAATTTGACAGCAAGATTGCAAGCATCAAGCGCTTCGCGATATCTTCTCAGCTCGAGCAGGGCATGCGCTTTGATGAGCGATGAATCGCCGACTTTCGGATTGATCAAAAGGGCCTGGTTGGCGTCAGTAAGGGCCTCCGAGTATTTGTTCATTTGCAAATAAACATTTGCCCTCCAATCGTAAGCGTAGGCATCATCCGGATGCGCCGCAATCACTTTTGTGAATTCCGCCGCCGCCTGAGCATACTTTCTTTCTGCGTACAATTTCTTGCCTGCTTCCAGGCGCCTCAAGTCCGGCTGCAGGCTGCCGGAAGTGATTCTGCTTTGAACGCTGTCTCTGGTAAGGGTGAAACAATAGCCAAGAAGGCCGATGAGTGCAATCGAGAGGACATAGTCCTTGATTCGCCACTGAAGATCGCCCAACCCTCTTGGGCAGAACATCATCCCGGCTGCGATTCCGCCAAGCAATCCTCCGACGTGGGCCGCATTGTCGATGCCTCGCTGCATCATTCCCCATGCCAAATTGTAGATGAGGAAAACCGTGATGCTCGCCATGTTTGCCTCGTAAAAACCGGCGTCCAGTCTGCGGCGGAATACGAGAAAGAAGGCCAGCCAGGCGCCGAACACACCAAAAACTGCGCCTGATGCACCTGCGCTGATGATCTTAGGATTGAGAAGAAGGCTGAGCAGCGATCCTCCAAAAGCAGCACAGAAATAAATGACCGCGAATTTAGAAGGGCCGTACAGCCGCTCCACGATCGGTCCTACGCTTGTGAGAACCCACATGTTCATAAACAAATGCAATATGCCAATATGGACGAACGCGCTGGTAATGGTTCGCCAGTATTCACCGCCCATGGTGCGGGAGCCGTAATTGGCACCCCAATTGATTAAGGTCTGGCTGCTCGGCGCGCTCAAAGTGCTCCATCCGGAAAAAACCACCATGGCGGCAAAAACTGCCACGTTTAACGCCACAATCATTGACGTGAAAGAACGCAGTCTGGTTTGAGTAAAAGAACCTTGCAAGTGCGGTTAACTTCCGGAGTCCTCTGCTGCCTTTCTCAATAGTCTAAAACTTAAAGAGGCTCTTTAGCCAGCCGACGACATGTTCCGACGACCCGAGTATATTCACCGCTGAAAGCTTGGGCGCCGGCTCGGCGTTGTCGTTGCTTTCGGAAACCGGCGCGCTTGCCGGCGAATCCGCATCTTTTGGCAAGAGCTTGGCGAAAAGGGACAGATTGTACATTATTTCTTCCGGTATGAGCATGTCTGGCCTGCGCAAACGGGCAATTTCCTGGTGATCGCGAGGTTGCGCAATGATGCGGCGGATTACCTTTCCATCAGGCAAAAATAGCGTTGCTTCACCGGTCTCCTCGGAAAACATGAAAGCTTCGCCTTCGTTGAGACTGCTCGTGCCCTGCTCAGAAAGCTCCAGGAGCCGTTTCTTCCAGGGATCTTCCGGCTCCTCCGGTTTGCCTGATTGTTCGCCGGCTTTTGTCTTAAGCGCCGACAATACGGTTGTAACGAGCGACAGCCTGGCATTCAAGATGGAGGGGGTCTGCATGGTAAAAGCGCCGCTGAGCGGTAGCGGTTGTTGTTGCGGATTCGGTTGTTGTTGCGTTTGCTTTGCTGAGTGCTCGTCATGCGCCGCAATCTCATTTCCGTCAGTTGGATATAAATTGGTTGGAGATGCATTGGTGATTAAAGCACCATCAGCATTGGCAGTGCGATTGGCATTGGCGTTCAAGTCAGCCTTTTCATCATTTCGCGCGCTTTCATTGAGCATGGTTTTCGCGCTGGCGCTTGCCATTCGATCCGTCTCAATGGCTTGCTGCAGTTGCTCAGCTTGGGATTGGGATTGGATATCCTGTTTAACATCACTTCCTGTCTGCATCGGCGGCTTGCCAGATTGCTCAGAGCCGGACTCGGCAAGTTTCGCGCCGGGAGTTGTTGCCGGCTCATTGCTTGCTCCATGAGCCGGCTTGTTTTCTGTAAACGCCAGCACTCTGTCCAACCAGCCGGGGGATTTTGCTTTTTCGGCCGCATCTGTTGTTGATGACGGTTTGTCAGCGGCAATTCTTGTTGACGAGCGATTGCTTCGCGATTGGCGTTTTCGTCGGCGGTAAGACGATTGCTCCTTATCGCCATCGTCCAGCTTGGCGACCGCTCCTCCTTGCTCGGCTTGGCCGGTGCTGGTGCCGAATGAAGGAAGGCGGAATGTGCGCAATGGCTGCATAATCATCTGCGCGATTGAATCGGCAGAACTTTCATTGATGATGGCGGACAGCTTTTCATTTGCCGAACTTTCCTTATTTTCTTGATTGCTCACAGCCTCCTCGGAGCGGCAGCTTGCGGCACCAGTATCTCTCGGTGTCTTCAGCTCGCGGTGCAGCGACTGCAAAACAGTGAGCGGATCGGGCAATGATTGTGAGCCGGCGGCTGTGCTGCCTGCCGGCAAAGCCTTGCTCTGCTCGGAAAATAAAGTCGGATCGACGCTGATGCCGAGCGTCC
>DATNRC010000591.1:0-6493 GCA_036703705.1 Candidatus Obscuribacterales bacterium | reverse complement strand
GAGAGCTTCGACAGCCTGACGATCGGTTACATGAAGGCTGTCGCAGAGCTGGGAGCGGTGGCAGAGGAGCACCGGACAGACAACCTCACAGCCGCTGTAAATAACCACGGCGCCCGCCACGTCTTTCACGAGCGCTGGACTGCCTTTGTGGCTCATTATGGGGTTAAACCGAGCATGAATAACGCTGGTAAGAGCCACGAAAACGGTTCAGTCGAGAAAAGCCATGACCTGCTCAAGAACGCCTTGGATCAGGCACTAAGGCTGAGAGGCAGCCGGGATTTTGCGACTGTGGCGGAGTATGAGAGATTCATCCGGCGCGTGCTGGACCAGCGCAACAAGGGGAGAAAGCAGCGTCTGGCAGAGGAGATGGAGGCGTTGAAAGAGTTGCCTGAACGGGATTGGAACGACCCGAAAGAGGTGCGTCCGACGGTGACGTCGTTCAGCACGATTTCTGTGGACAAGGTTGTTTACTCGGTACCCAGCCGGCTGATTGGTCGCGAGCTCAAGGCTCTGGTCTATCCCGAGGTGGTGCGGGTGTTTCTTGGTGACACCCTGGTCCAAGAAATGCAGAGGCTGCCGCCAGGAAGTAAAAAGATCAACTACCGCCACATCGTGGCACACCTGCTGAGAAAGCCTGGTGCCTTTGCCAATTACCAGTATCGTGACGAGCTCTTCCCGAGCGTCATCTTCCGCCAGGCATACGACGCTCTCAGGCAGAAGTGCCCGGAGCGAGCTGACAAAGAGTACCTTTCCATCCTGCACCTTGCTGCCATGAACAGCGAACAAGACGTGGAAGCGGCGATTGAAACGCTTCTTGAGTCGAAGCAGCTGCCGCTGTCTACTTCTGTCCGGGAATTAGTTCAGGTGGATTGCCCGGACGAACTGCCGCCCGTGCATATACCTGCGCCAGAGCTTTGCTCATTCGATGCCTTGCTGTCCTACCTATCGCGCGCCCAAAAGGAGGTCCACCCGTGAAAGACACAGAACAGCTGGAAACGCTGTTGCGCTCATTCTACCTGGCTTCATTCGTCAGGAACTACAAGGACTTTGCCAGGAAGGCAGAAAGGCAAAAGCTCGGGCACATCGCCTACCTCCATGAGCTTGCGCAAGCGGAAGCAACGGAACGTCAGACCCGCCGCACCGAACGGCTCATCAATCAGGCCAAGCTGCTGCACGGCAAGACCCTCGGCAATTTTGATTTTTCCAGGCAGCCATCGCTTTCGCCTACTCGGGTGAAAGAACTGGCTGAAGGGGATCTCTTGGACCGCTGCGAAAACGTCCTTATCTTCGGCATCCCCGGAGCCGGCAAGAGTCATCTCGCCAGCGCTTTGGGGCGAGAATGGTGCCTGCGCGGGCGGCGCGTGCTCTTCACTACTGCCGCCATGCTCGTCCAGGAATTGCTTGTTGCAAAGCGAGACTTGTACCTGCAGCAGCTCATTAAGAAGCTGGACCGCTACGAAGCGCAAATCATCGACGATATATCCTACATCCCTTTCAACCGCGATGAGACCGATGTCCTCTTTGTCCTGCTTTCAGAACGCTACGAGACACGCAGCGTTGTCGTCACCAGCAATCTCGTCTTCTCCGAATGGTCGACCATCTTCCGGGACCCGATGACCACCAGAGCGGCAATCGATCGCCTTGTACACCACGCCACCATCCTGGAGCTGAAGGAGAGCTATCGCCAGGCTGAAGCCAACCGCCGCAAGAAAGCGCAGGAGGAGCGGGCTCCAGTGGGGGATTGAACTCTTCACTGGCGTACCGACCCATCGGTCCGACATCGATCCACCGGCCCAGCAGACAGCTGGCGTCTTGGCACGGCCGGCAGCCTTTAAGCACTCGCGATGAGCGTGAAAGCACCACCCAGCCGAACCTCTTCAGTTTCCGGTTCGTTGGCACATGGGCGGTGAAATCATGCAACTGCGGCTCAACGCCGCCTGTAGAACCGAAAAAATTTCTCAGACCCCTTAGCTGCACTCAACGCCCTGGCTACCGGCCCTGGTCTGGAACAGCGGAGGTCAGCTCTATCGGCCTCGGTCCGGATCGATCCAGTAGCCGAAATCACCGGGATATCAAGCGGCAAATTTAAACTGTCGCCGGCGGCAATTTAATTTGACGCCAGACAAAAGAAGATCAAGAACAATAATTTGGCACAAAGTTCCTATTGCCGCGTTCGAGATGGAACCGCCGTAGTGCCTTGTTTGCACGCGCAAATGCGTTTGGATCTCTTGAATGCTCTTGAGCACAAGGAAGATTCCGCCACCCAGCAGGATCAAATGCCTCAATGTAAGAGTGCCAACCAGAGGCGCGCGAAATGTAGACATCAAGGCGACCAAACCGCAAATCAGCAGGATGCGGATAGCGGTAGTGATCACTAGCGCAAAGCTGGCTACCAGATTGCGCTTTTCTTTGCCAAGGCGCTCCGTCAGCTGCGACATCAAGACGACATTGTCAATGCCGAGAAATATCTCCAGCACCGCTAGCAGAACAAGCATTCCGAAGGCATCGGGTTGAGTGAGCCAGCTCATAGCACACCCCCTTTGGCAGAAAATCGGTAATACCAGAGGTTGTCAATAAAAAATGGTGGTTTTACTGTTGTACACCCATCTCGCTTGACAACCGCGAAGCGTTAATGGGAGCTTAAGGTTGCCTCTCCCCAGTGTAATCTATGCAGTCTGGAGAAGTGGCGGCAAAACATGAAAACTGATCTTGAAATAGCCCGGTCGGCGACCTTGAGGCCAATGCTCGATATAGCGAATGACATTGGCTTGACGGAAGCGGACATCGAGATGTTTGGAGGTCACAAGGCAAAAGTGACTTTCCAGGCGACAGAGAGAATTCTTTCAGACAGTCGGCTCAAGCGCGGGAAGCTCGTGGTTGTGACGGCCATTACGCCCACTAAAGCAGGTGAAGGCAAAACCACTTTCAGCATCGGTATAGCTCAGGCTTTATGGAAGCTTGGGGTGAAGTCCGTGGCGGCTCTTCGGGAGCCATCGTTGGGACCGGTGTTTGGCATGAAAGGTGGTGGCACAGGTGGTGGCTTTGCGCAATTGGTGCCGATGGAGGACATTAACCTGCATTTCACCGGCGATATTCATGCCGTCACATCCTCTAACAATTTGCTTGCAGCCCTTCTCGATAATCATGTCTTTTACGGCAATGTCTTGAAACTTGACGCCCGCACTATCAATTATCGACGGGTGATCGATATGAATGATCGCGCTCTCAGAGATATTGTTCAGGGTCTAGGCGGCAAGGCAAATGGTTTTCCGCGACAATCCGGTTTTCAAATTACGGCAGCATCGGAAGTCATGGCTATTCTGTGTCTTGCTGATTCAATCGCTGATCTGAAAACGCGTCTGGGCAACATAGTCGTTGGTCAAGACGACCATGGACAACCCGTGAGAGCGGCCCAGCTTGACGCTGTTGGTTCGATGGCCGTTCTTTTGAAGGATGCCTTGAGGCCGAATCTCGTTCAAACGCTCGAGGGAACGCCTGCCTTTGTGCATGGCGGGCCGTTCGGAAACATCGCACATGGATGTTCCAGCGTACTTGCTACCAGGCTTGCCCTCAGATTGGGAGAAGTTGTCACTACGGAATGTGGTTTTGGTGCTGATCTCGGTTTCGAAAAGTTTTGCGACATTGTCGCGGCTCCGCGAATGGATGAACTGAAACCGGATGCGGCCGTAATCGTGTGTACGGTGCGTGCACTTAAGATGCACGGCGGCGTCGCATATGAAAATCTGGGACAAGCCAATGTTGAAGCGGTCCGAAAGGGACTCGCCAATCTTGACCGGCACGCGCAAATCGTCTCATTCACCGGGATTCCATTTGTAGTGGCCATTAATCGTTTTACCACAGACACTGAAGAAGAGTTACGCGCAATATTGGATCATTGCCGAGCCAAAAACTGGCTGGTGGCTGTTGGCGATGTCTGGGGGGCTGGCGGCGAGGGCGGTCGGGCTATTGCCGATATGTTGATGGATAGGCTCAAGGCACCATCCCCGTTCCAACCGTTCTACGGAAATCCCAGCACGGCCATGGAAAAATTGTACTCACTGGCAAAAAATGTTTATGGTGCAGCTGATATAGAGCTGGGTCCCGAAGCCCGCCGCCAACTCAAGTGGTTGAACACCCATGGATTTGGGGAGTTGCCAGTGTGCGTTGCGAAGACACAATACTCATTGACTGATGACCCGACGGCCATTGGCGCGCCGACAGGCTTCAAAATGCATATCAGGAATTTCCAGCTTTCTGCCGGAGCTGGATTTTTAGTCGCCCTGATGGGTGACATCATGACCATGCCCGGGCTTCCAAAGAGTCCGGCCGCAGCGCACATGGATCTGGAGGCCGACGGAAGCATCAAGGGCTTGGCATGAACAAGCGATATCGAGAAAGCGAAGTTCTGCGTAGCGCACATGGGTCTGGAGTCCGGCGGAAGAATCAAGGCTTAGCGTGATCACCCTGTTGAGAGATGGTGAACGATTGATTGGCCTCGAAGCAGCTCGTTCAACAGGGGAAGGAATGAATAGCATCGTGCAGCTTTTTGAGGTGTAGGACAAATGCTTATGAGCTCCGTTGCTGAATTCGCTCGGCTGCCTCGATAAGTGGTGGCAATTCGCGATGCCGCAAAATATAGCCGTAGTTTCCGATGGCACCGGTAAAGACTCCGCTTATCGCCTCGTGATGAATGAGCAGTCCCTGGAAGTTGGTGAGCACCTCTTCGTGAGTTAATGCATAGGGGATGTGGTGCTTGCGCCCTACATACAACACATGATGGGCAGGAGGCGGATACGTCATGGCAGTGCCATGAACAAGCATATCTGCCCAGATTTTGTAACAGTCAAAATCGTTGGCGAAATTGAACATGTCCAGAGTCAATCCACCTGGCGGCCGCATGTTTACTTCCATGGGAGTGACTTTAGCGCCGCCCTCGTCCATGAAAAACTCAAAGTGGAAGAAGCGCTCCCTGAGATCGAAAGCCTTAACTATGGTAGTGCCCGCGCTCTGCAACACGGGCTCTATTTCGCGAGCGAAGTAATAGTAAATATCTGTGTTTTCATTGACCGCCTCCATGACTCCCTTGTTGTATCTGAGGGACGAGCAGAAAACGATGTTGCCGTCAGCATCGGTGAGCCCATCGAATGTAACTATGGGAGCTGATATGAACTCTTCCATTATGTAGTCGACATCGCGCGGATCGTTTATGTACTGATCCAGCTCTTGTTGCCTCTCAATCTTGTAAGTCCGGGCCGCGCCCACCCCACTGTCTGGTTTCGCTACTAATGGATAGCCGCACTCTTTGGCAAATTCGCGAATTTCGCCTTCGGTTCGGCAAACGCGACCGCGAGCCGGCTTGAGTCCGGCTTCCTGAAACACGCGCTTCATCTCAGATTTGCGTTTTATCTTATTGATTTGTTCTAGTCGTATACCTGGAATATTGAAATCTGTTCTCAACTTCGCTTCCAATTCCAGCCAATACTCATTCTGGGAATCGATGCGATCAATTTTTCCGTGCCGGTGTGTGAAATAACCTAGAGCGCGGAGCATTTGATCATAATCGTGCATGTTGTCGACACGATAATACTCAGTCAGGCTCCTCCTGAGCTCGTCCCTCAAGGCATGAAAATGCTCCTCGGCCAGCCCGAGTACATTGGCGCCGGCTTCTTTTAGTCGGAGACAAAAATGATAAAAGTTGGGCGGAAAGTGCGGCGACAGAAAAACTACGTTCATAAGATGGCCTCTTACGTCAACACCTAGAGTGGACCGACATCCGATCTCTCGTCATTAAACCTCGGAACGACCAAGCTAAGAATGACACCATTGATCAAAAGATCTAAAACCCGATTCCGAGATAACCCAGATTCACACTATAGCAACCCGATTGCGGTCTGCATCTTTTTGCTGGAATGGTAACGCGCCCCAGATATCTGTGGATGTGCTATAGTGAATATTAGATAAAATGATTCATTCGTCGGGTCAATCGGTGAAGAAAGAAGCCACGCGCAAAGCAATTGTAGAGGCTGCAAGAGCACGCTTTCGCAGGTTCGGTATTCGAAAGACGACAATGCACGAGGTTGCGGAAGATGCGGGGCTGGCAGTGGGAACAATTTATCTTTACTTCAAAAGCAAGGACGACCTGATTTTGGGATGTGCCGAGCGCTTTGCCAAGAAGCACAGGCAATTTGCTGACGATCTGTTGCGCTCAAAACTGGCCCCTGATGAGAAGTTGAGACGCTATATATTGAATAGGTATAGAGCGGTGGAAGAAACTCGAGTCGGCTCGACTTTCGCTGCGGAAATCGCCCGCGCAGTTATACGATTGAGCCCGGAGCGCTTTCGAGAGGATGACCGCTGGCTCGTAGACAACGTTCTTTCCATCTTGAAAGAAGGCAACGCATCAGGGCAGTTTTCGATACCACATCCTGAGCGGGATGCGGAGATATTTGTGCAAGCAGTCATGTATTTCCTTCCTGTGGCGGGAATGGAACCG